>NZ_JBHWYY010000047.1:0-30636 GCF_042728595.1 Isoptericola sp. NPDC060185
GGGCTCCTGCCCGGGCCGCCGTCGTCGTCCCCGCTCCTTCTCTCTCCCCCGTCAGCCCTTGACCGCACCCGCGAGCATGCCGCGGACGAAGAAGCGCTGCAGGCCGATGAAGACGATCAGCGGCACGACCATCGCGATGAACGCGCCGGCGGTGAGGAGGTACCAGTCGCCGCCGCGGGTACCCGCCAGCTCGGCGATCTTCACCGTCAGCGGCTGGTACGCCGGATTGGCGAACGTCAGGCCGACGAGCAGGTCGTTCCACACCCACAGGAACTGGAAGATCGCGAACGACGCGATCGCCGGGACCAGGAGCGGGAACAGCACGCGGAAGAAGATCTTCACGTGCCCGGCGCCGTCGACGCGGGCCGCCTCCACGAGGGACGCCGGGATGTCCTTCATGAAGTTGTGCAGCAGGAAGATCGCCAGCGGCAGCGCGAAGATCGAGTGCGACAGCCAGACGGTCCAGAAGCTGCCGGACATGTTGGCGCCGAAGACGGCCTGGAAGAAGTCGTTCGAGTCGACGTAGTCGGCCAGCAGCGGCACCAGCGCCACCTGCAGCGGCACGACCTGCAGGGAGAACACCGCGACGAACAGGAAGTTCCGCAGGGGGAACTTGATCCACGCGAACGCGTACGCCGCCAGCAGCGACAGCGTGATCGGGATGAGGACCGCCGGGATCGTGATGACGAACGAGTTCACGAAGAACGTCGACAGGTCGTTGCTGTTCCCGTAGAGCGCCTCGTTGTAGTTGTCCATCGTGAACGTGGCGTTGCCGGTGAACACCGTCCACCAGCCGCTCTTGCGGATGTCGTCCTGCGGCCGGAACGACGTGATGAGCAGCCCCAGCGACGGGATCGTCCACAGGATCGCGATGATGATCGCGATCCCCGACGCCCACGGGGAGCTCAGCTTGCCCTTGGTGGCGATCGCCCGGCGCTCCATGCGGGAGAGCTTGCGGATCTGCTGCTGCGGGACGTCGTCGTCCAGCGCGGCGCCCGCGACGGCCTGGCCGGGGGTGGGTGTCGAGGTCATCGGATCTCCTCCGACTTGCGCATCTGCCGCACGTTGTAGGCGATGATCGGGATGACGAGGATGAACAGGACGACCGCGAGCGCGGCCGCGAGCCCCTGGTTCCCCTGCCGGAAGGCCTGGGTGTAGAACTCGTTCGCCACGACCTGGGTGCCGAACTGGCCACCGGTCATCGTGCGCACGATGTCGAAGGCCTTGAGCGTTCCCATCGCGATCGTGGTGAGCACCACGACCAGCGCCGGCCGGATGCTGGGCACCGTGATGTAGCGGAACATCCCCATGCCGTGCAGCCCGTCCAGGCGGGCCGCCTCGACGATGTCGTCCGGGATGGCCTTGATCGCCGCGGACAGCACCGTCATGGCGAACCCGGTCTGGATCCAGATCATCACGACGATGAGGAACCACGTGTTCCAGGGCTGCCCGATGAGGAACTGCTGGGGCGGCAGACCGACCCAGACCAGCACCTGGTTGAGCAGGCCGATCTGCTCGATCCCCGGCTGGTCGGGGCGGAACTCGTAGACGAACTTCCAGATGATCGACGCGCCGACCATCGAGATCGCCATCGGCACGAACACGAGCGCCTTGGCGAGCTTCTCGAAGCGGGTGCGGTCGACGAGCACCGCGTACGACAGCCCGATGACCGCGCTCAGCAGCGGGGCCAGGATCACCCAGGCCGCCGTGACCACGAGCACGTGCTGGAACTGGCCCTCGGTGAAGGCCCGCACGTAGTTGTCGAACCCGACGAACTCGGATCCGTTGCGGTTGAAGAACGACTGCCACAGCGTGATGAGACCCGGACGCAGCAGGCCGTACGCGAGGAACAGGAGCGGCACCCCGACGAAGCCGAGCGCCACCACCCACGACGCGATCCGCTTCGGGCGGTCCACCAGGAACAGGATGAGGCCCATCACCGCGGCGAACAGCGCCACGGCGAGCACCATGAGCAGGAGCTTCTGCGTCGTGGTGTCGGGCTCGAGCAACCAGGACATCGACGACCTCCTCGAGAAGTCAGGGAACGACCGGGGTCAGGACGCACGGTCCGGGCACGTCGGACGACGTGCCCGGACCGCGGGATCGAGCAGGGTTCAGGCGAGCGGCAGGGTCAGCTGCTCGGCCAGGACGCCTCGATCTTGTCCGTGACCTCCTTGGTGCTCGCCCCCGTGAGCCAGTCGACGATGCCGGTCCAGAACGTGCCGGCACCGACCTCGCCCGGCATGAGGTCCGAGGCGTCGAAGGCGACGACGGTGTTCGGGTCGGACAGGACGCCGGCGACGTACTGGTCGAACTCGGTGGCGAGGTTCTTCGGGTCGAGCCCGCTGTTGGCGCTCACCCAGCCGCCGTCGGGGGTGTTCAGCGCCTTCTGGTTGGCCCAGTCGTCGCTCGAGAGGTAGGTCTGGAAGGCCTGCACCTCGGGCTTGTCGCTGAACGCGGCCACGAACTCGCCGCCGCCGAGCATCGGCTTGACGTCGGTCTGGTCCGTGGGCAGGTAGAAGGCGAACACGTCGCCGTCCTTGGAGACCGTGGTGCCCTGGGGCCACTGGGTCTGGTAGAAGTTCGCCGCGCGGTGCATCCAGCAGTTGCCGTCGAGGATGCCGTTGCCGGCGTCCGTCCACGACTGCGTGGCGATCGAGTTGACGTCGCCCAGGCCCGCGTTGACGTAGTCCGGGTTCTTGAGGATCTCGCCCGCCGTGTCCCAGGCCTTGACGACCTTGGGGTCGTTGAACGGGATCTCGTGGGTGTACCACTTCGTGTAGTCCTCGATGCCCGCGGTGCGGAGCATCATGTCCTCGATGAAGTCGGTACCCGGCCAGCCGGTCGCGTCACCGGACTCGACGCCCGCGCACCAGACCTTCGCGCCGTCGTTGTCGTCGTGGATCTTCTGGGTGAGGTCCAGCAGCTCGGTCCACGTCTGCGGGACCTCGTAGCCGGCGTCCGCGAACATCTTCGGCGAGTACCAGACGAACGACTTGGCGTTCGCGCCGAGCGGCGCCGAGTAGAAGGTGCCGTCGACGGTGCCGTAGCCCTTCCAGGTCTCGTTCCAGAACTCGTCGACGTTCTTGGCCGTCGCGTCCGGCGCCGGCTTGATGGCGTCGGGGTAGTCCTTGACGATCGTGTTCAGCAGCCCGGGCTGCGGCAGGTACGCGATGTCGGGCGCGTTGCCCGCCTTGATGCGCACGAGCAGCTGCGCCTCGAACTCGCGGGACGCCTCGTAGTTGATCTTGACGCCCGTGCAGTCCTCGAACGCCTTGTAGGACGCCTGCTGCGTCGCGCCCTCGGGGTCGACGATCGAGGTGTAGACGTTGACCGTCTTGCCGTCGAGGTCGCCGAACTCGTCGTACGCGGAGCAGTCGATGGCGGCTGCGGAAGCGCTACCACCTCCAGTGTCCTCCCCGGTTCCGCCTTCTCCGTCCGGGTCGCTGCAGGCGGCCAGCACGAGCGCCAGGCTCGCGCCGGTCGCGGCCAGCGCCAGGGCGCGTCGCCGCGCCGTCGTCGTTCGTGTGGTCATGCCAAGCTCCTCCACTGCGTCGTGGTTCACGGAAGTTTGCCCACCGATCGGCGGCTCGTGATCCCAGGTCCCCCTAGACCGGGATACTGCCTCCCCCTGGAGTTCATCGCACCTGGGCCACCCGATGCAAGTTCCTGCAACACGTTTCACGGTCACGACTCGATGACGATTCATGACACCCTGGTGCCGGACCCGTGTCACGACCGTTTTCCGAGAGGACCACCATGATCGAGCTGAGGAGCCCGCGAGAGATCGACCAGATGCGCCCCGCCGGGCGTTTCGTGGCCGACGTGCTCACCGCGGTACGCGACGCCGCCGCCGTCGGGGTGAACCTGCTCGAGCTCGACGCCCTCGCCCACCGCATGATCCGCGACCGCGGCGCCGAGTCCTGCTACATCGACTACCACCCGTCGTTCGGCGCGATGCCGTTCGGCAAGGTGATCTGCACGTCCGTCAACGACGCCGTCCTGCACGGCCTGCCGTTCGACTACGCCCTGCGCGACGGCGACCTGCTGAGCATCGACTTCGCCGCCTCCGTGGACGGCTGGGTCTCGGACTCCGCCCTGTCGTTCGTGGTCGGCGGCTCCACCACCCCGGAGCGCGCCGCCGCCGACGCCAAGCTCATCAAGACCACCGAGGTGGCGCTCGAGGCCGGCATCGCCGCCGCGCTCCCGGGCAACAAGATCGGCGACATCTCCGCCGCGATCGCCGAGGTGGCGCACGGCGCGGGCTACACGATCAACACCGACTTCGGCGGGCACGGCGTCGGCCGCACCATGCACGGCGACCCGCACGTGCCGAACGACGGCCGGGCCAAGCGCGGGTTCCCGCTCAAGCCGGGCCTCGTCATCGCCATCGAGCCCTGGTTCCTCGAGACCACCGACGAGATCTACACCGACCCCGACGGCTGGACCCTCCGGTCCGCCGACGGCTCCCGCGGGGCCCACAGCGAGCACACCATCGCCGTCACCGCCGACGGCCCGCTCGTCCTCACCGCCCGCGACTGACGCGCGGAGGCAGGGAGAGCAGCACCGGGACGACGCCGTCCTCCTCGATGGAGCCGGTGACCTCGTCGGCCGCGGCGCGCACGACGTCGTCCGCGTGGCCCATCGCGACCCCGCGACCCGCCCAGCGGAGCATGTCGACGTCGTTGTGCCCGTCGCCCACCGCGACCGTGGCGGCCGGGTCGACGCCCAGCTCCGCGCGCAGCCGCTCCAGCCCGGACGCCTTGGTGACGCCCTTCGGGGCGACGTCCATCCACGCCGTCCAGCCGATGGCGTAGGTGACGTCGCCCAGACCCAGCCGCGCGGCCATCGCGCTGAACTGCGCCGGGGTGTGCTCGGGGCTGCGGATGACCACGCGCGTCACGTCGCGGGACCAGAGCTGCTCGAACGCCACGACCTGGTGCACGCCGTCGAGCTCGCCCTCCGGGAAGAGCGCGTTCATCCGGAAGCCGACGCCGATGTCCTCGACGGCGAACCGGGCGTCGGGCAGCTCGGTGCGCAGCAGGCGCAGCGCCGGACCCGGGTCGAAGGTCCGCACCTCGTCGAGCTCCCAGCCGTGCGGCAGCGCCGGGTCGAGGCGCACGGTCACGGCGCCGTTGGAGCAGACCATCCAGCCGGACGTGATGCCCAGCAGCTCGGCCACCGGCGTCATCGCGACGAGCGACCGCCCCGACGACAGCACCACGTGGTGCCCCGCGTCCTGGACGGTGGCCACGGCGTCGCGCACCGCGGACGACAGGCCGCCGTCGTACCCGAGCAGCGTCCCGTCGATGTCGAGGGCGACGAGGTGCGGCGCGACGGCCTGCGCGGGGGGCGCGCTCACGCGACCGGCTCGAGCACCTCGAGGCCGCCCAGGTAGGGGCGCAGCCCCTCGGGCACGCGCACCGAGCCGTCCGCCTGCTGGTGGTTCTCCAGGATGGCGACGATCCAGCGGGTGGTGCCGAGCGTGCCGTTGAGCGTGGCCACCGGGCGGGTGCTGCCGTCCGCGGTGCGCTCGCGCACGCCCAGGCGCCGGGCCTGGAACGTGGTGCAGTTCGAGGTGGACGTCAGCTCGAGGAAGCGCTGCTGGGTGGGCAGCCACGCCTCGCAGTCGAACTTGCGCGCCGCCGACGAGCCGAGGTCGCCCGCCGCGGTGTCGATGACGCGGTACGGCAGCTCGACCTTCGCCAGCATGGCCTCCTCCCAGGCGAGCAGACGCTGGTGCTCGGCCGCCGCGTCCTCGGGGTCGCAGTAGCTGAACATCTCGACCTTGTGGAACTGGTGCACGCGGATGATGCCGCGGGTGTCACGACCCGCGGCGCCCGCCTCCCGGCGGTAGCACGCGCTCCAGCCCGCGTAGCGCCGCGGGCCCTCCGACAGGTCGAGGATCTCGTCCGCGTGATAGCCCGCGAGCGCCACCTCGCTGGTGCCGACCAGGTACAGGTCGTCCTTCTCCAGGTGGTAGACCTCGTCCGCGTGGCTGCCGAGGAACCCGGTGCCGCGCATCGTCTCCGGCTTCACCAGCGTCGGCGTGATCATCGGCGTGAAGCCGGCCGCGACCGCCTGGTCGACGGCGGCGTTCAGCAGCGCCAGCTCCAGGCGGGCGCCGATGCCGGTGAGGAAGTAGAACCGCGAGCCCGACACCTTCGCGCCGCGCGCGGTGTCGATCGCGGCCAGGCCCTCGCCGAGCTCCAGGTGGTCGCGCGGGGAGAAGCCCTCGGCCTCGAAGTCGCGGGGCGTGCCCACCTGCCTCACGACGACGTAGTCGTCCTCGCCCCCGGGAGGGGCGCCCTCGACGACGTTCGCGATGCGGTAGAGCAGCTCGTCGACCTCCGTCGCGGCCTCCGACGCGTCGGCCTGCCTCGCCTTCACCTGCTCGGCGAGGTGCTTGGTGCGGGCCAGCAGCTCGGCCTTCTCCTCGCCCTGCGCCTTCGCGACCTGCTTGCCGAGCGCCTTCTGCTCCGCGCGCAGCGTCTCGAACTCCGTCAGGGAGGAACGACGGCGCGCGTCGGCGTCGAGCGCCGCGTCCACGAGGGCGGGGTCGTCGCCGCGGGCCAGCTGGCTCGCACGGACGACGTCGGGGTTGTCGCGCAGCAGTCGGAGGTCGATCACGCCCGCAAGCCTAACGGCCGGGCCGCTCGCGACCCCACGGACATCCACGCGGCTCCCCGCCCGGAACGACCTCGCGGGGGCCGGACCGCCCCGCCGCACACCCCACACCTCGCGGCTCCCGGAACTACCTCGGCGTGAGATGGGCGACTTCGCCGGGTCCGGCGGCACGATCCGTCGTAGGTTGCCGTCATGCCGGATGAGTACGCGGGTGCCGTCGCGCTCGTCGTCGTGCTGGTCCTCGCCCTGTCGGCGCTCACCGCCACCGTGGTCCTGTGGCGACGCACCCGCACCCGCGAGCACGCCATGGCGGATCGGGACGCGCAGCGCGTCGAGGACGGCCGGGCCCGGGGCCTGCAGCTCGCGGTGGTCATCAACCCGTCGAAGGAGGGCGCGGCGGACGTGCGTGCCGTCGTCGAGCGGGTGTGCGCCGACGCCGCGCTGCCCCGGCCCCTGTTCTACGAGACCACCGTGGACGACCCCGGCACCGGCCAGGCGCGGCAGGCGCTGGCGGACGGGGCCGAGGTGGTGGTCGCGGCCGGCGGCGACGGCACCGTGCGCGCCGTCGCCGAGGCGCTCGCCGGGACGGGGCGGCCGATGGGGCTCATCCCGGTCGGCACCGGCAACCTGCTGGCGCGCAACCTCGACCTGCCGCTCACGTCGGTCACCGACGCGGTGGCCGTCGTGCTGGGCGGCACGGACCGGGCCATCGACGTCGGCCGGGCCCGGGTCACCGAGTACGCCGCGGACGCCGAGGTCCCCGACGACCGCGACCGCGCGCACATCTTCCTCGTCATCGCGGGCCTCGGCTTCGACGCCGCGATGGTGGCCGACGCCGACGACCAGCTCAAGGCCAAGGTCGGGTGGGTGGCGTACTTCGTCGCCGGCGCGCGGCACCTGCACGGGCGGCGCATGCGCGCCACCATCCGCCTCGACGACGGCGAGGCGGTCGAGGCGCGGCTGCGCAGCATCATGGTCGGCAACTGCGGCCGCCTGCCCGGCGGCATCACCCTGCTCCCCGACGCCGTGATCGACGACGGGGAGCTCGACGTCGCCGCGATCGACACCCGCGGCGGGCTCGCGGGCTGGGCGCAGCTCTTCGGCGAGGTCGTGGCGCAGGGGCTGGGCGTGCGCAACGACCTGCCCGGCAAGATCGGCCGGATCGACCACACGCGGGCACGCCGCGCCGTGATCCGGGTGGACGACGGCGAGCAGGCCCAGGTCGACGGCGACCCCCTCGGGATGGCCGTCGAGCTGGAGACCTGGGTCGAGCCCGGCGCACTCGTGGTCAGGACCGGCTGACGCTCGCCGCGGCACTCTCGGCGCACGGGACCGGCTGACGCTCGCAGAGGCACCGCGGGCGCAGGAGAGGAGCTGATCGTGTGAACGTCCCCACCCGGCCCGTCACCTGCGGCGGCCCGGCGGACCGCCCCGCTTAGGGTGGCCTGCGTGATCAGCCCCGCCCGCCCGTCCTCGGCCGTCCGCGCCTCGCGCGCCACCCTGGTCGTGGCGGCCCTGCTGCTCCTGCTGCTGACCACGCTCGCCGGCGCCGGGCGCGCGGCGGCCGCCCCCGCCGCCGACGACGCCGAGGCCCCCGACGCCCCGCTGGTCCTGGCCGGCGTCTCCGGGCTCCAGTGGTCGGACGTGGACGCCACCCGCACCCCGCACCTGTGGCGCCTCATCGGCGGCGGCTCCGTCGCGTCGATCGCCGTGCGCACGTTGACCCCCACCTGCCCCCTGGACGCCTGGCTGTCGATCTCGGGCGGGAGCAAGGTCACGGCGCAGCACGAGGAGGACGTCGCCGACGACGACCACGGCGCGGACGGGGACGACGACGCGGGCTCGGCCGCCCAGGAGGACGCCTCCGCCCTCGGCTGCCCGCCGGTGCCCGCCCCGTCGCTCACCTCCGGCACCGCGGAGCGTGCGAGCGTGCCGGGCTGGTCCGGGCTCACCGCCGTCGACCCCCTCGTGCCCGCGACCGCCGAGCCGGGCGCCCTCGAGCGCCTGGTCGGCGTGGCGGGCACGTGCGCGACGGCGGTCGGCCCCGGCGCTGCGGTGGCGCTCGCCGACACCGACGGCGACGTGTCGCGCTACCTGTCCGACGCCCGCCAGCTCACGGCCGAGCAGGTGGCAGAGTGCCCCGCCACCGTCGTCGACCTCGGCGTGCTGCCCGACGCCGCGGGCGAGCGGGCGGCCGCCGTCGAGGCGCTCGACGACCAGGTCGGGCGGCTCGCGGGTCTCCTGCCTACGGGCGGGCGGCTCGTCGTCGCGGGCGTCTCGGACACCCCGCTCGGCCCGTCCGACCTGCAGGCCGTGGTCGACTGGACCTCGCCCGGCGGCCATGCCACCTGGCTCACCTCCACGTCCTCGCGCTGGGTGGGCGTCGTCGTGCTCGCCGACCTCTCCGCGACCGTGGCCGACACCGTGACCGGCGGCGCGCTCTCGGGCACCAGCACCGACGAGGGCGACGGCGACGACGCCACCGCGGACGAGGAGCAGGGCACCGACCCCCTCGCCGCCGCCCTCGACCCCTTCACCGGGTCCCCGCTGGAGCGCGGCGACGAGCGGCGCATCCCCGTGGCCCGCACGGTGGAGAACCGGCAGTACCTCAGCGTGCTCACCGACACGGTGCCGCGGCTGTCCCCGCTGCTGCTCGGCGTCGTCGTCCTCGCCGACGTGCTCGCCGTCGCGGCGCTGCTCCTCGCCCGCCGCCGCGGCGGCACCGCCCGCGCCGGCCTCCCGCCCGCCGCCTGGCGCGTGACCCTCGCCCTGCTCGTCGTGGCCGCCGGCCTCCCCGTCGCCGCGACCCTCGCGACTCTGGCGCGCTGGTGGGCCTGGCCGTCGCCCGTGATGACGCTGCTGCTCGCGCTGACGGGCGCGGCCCTCGTCGTCGCGCTCCTCGCCTGGTGGGCGCGGCGCCTCCTGCCGGCGTCGCCGTGGCGGCTCACGACGTGCCTCGCGGCCGTCACCTGGCTGGTGCTCACCGTCGACGGGCTCACCGGCACCACCCTCCAGCAGGGCTCGCTGCTCGGGCCGGCCCCCTCGATGGGCGCGCGGTTCTACGGCTTCTCCAACACCGTCTTCGCCGTGTACGCGGTGGCGGGGCTCGTCCTCGCCGCCGGGTTGGCCGCCCTGCTGCGGGCGCGCGGCGTCCGCCCGGTGCGCGCCGGGGCGGTGGCCGGAGTCGTCGGCGTCGTGACCGTGGCCGTCGACGGGCTGCCGCCGTTCGGCGCCGACCTGGGGGGAATCCTCGCGCTGGTGCCCGGCTTCGCCGTGCTGGCGCTGGGCGTCGCCGGGGTGCGCCTCACCTGGCGTCGCGTGCTGCTGGTGGGCGCCGCCACCGTCGCCGTGGTCGCGGTCGTCGCCGTGGTCGACTGGCTGGTCGGCGGGTCCAGCAGCCACCTGGGCGGCTTCGTGCAGTCCGTGGTCGACGGGCGCGCGGTGGGGGTCGTCGCCGGCAAGGCCGCCGGCGCCTGGGCCACCGTCGCGAACCCCGCGGGCGCCGCCGCGCTGGTCCTGTGCGTCGCCGCCGCCTGGGCCGTGCTCGACCCGGACCGCGCCCGCCTGCCGGGGCTCGCCGCCGCCTACCGCCGCGACCCGCTGCTGCGCCGCCTCGTCGTCGCGCTCGTCGTGACGGCCGCCGTCGGCTCCGTCCTCAACGACTCCGGCATCGCCGTCGGGTTCCTCGTGCTCACCCTGGCGGTGCCCGTGCTGCTCGCCGGCCACCTCGAGGACGCCGCCCCGGCGACGGCCGACGTCCACGAGCCCGGCATCCGGCGCATGCCCACCGTGCTCGTCACCGCCGGCGGCACGCTGCTCGTGGTGCTGCTGCTCGCGTCGTCGGTGGTCTCCGCGGCGGGGCTGCGGTCCGCGTCCGACGTCGCCCAGGCCGGCTCGCAGGTCACGCCCTCGCGGGCGGACACCGTGGGGGTCGACGGCCCGCTCGTGGTGGTCGGCACCACGGGCGTGCGCTGGGACGACCTCGCCGAGGGCCGCGCCCCCACGCTGCAGGGCATGCTCGCCGACGGCGCGTCCGCGGGCGGCGTGTCGCAGCCGACCGGGGCCGGGAGCCGCTGCGTCGACGGCGGCTGGCTGGCGCTGTCGGCCGGCACCCTCGCCGAGGTGGCGACGGGCCGTGCCGCCGACGGCTCCTGGCAGTGCCCGACGACGCGGCCCGAGGCCCGCGGCGACGGCGCCACCGTCGGCGGCTGGGACGCCCTCGTCGACCTCCAGAAGGGCTCGACGTACCAGGCGCGCCTCGGCACGCTCGGGGCGCAGCTCGCCCCGGCCGGGTGCGCCACCGCCGTCGGCCCCGGCGCGGCCCTCGCGCTGGCCGACCCCGCCGGCGACGTCGCCCGCTACCGCGAGCTGGACGACGCGCTCGAGGCCGGCTCGGACGGGTTCGACTGCCAGGTCACCGTGGTGGACGCCGGCGACGCGACCGCGCCCCCGGCCGACCCGTCCCTGCCCGCCGACGAGGCGAGGGCCGTCCGCCTGCAGGGCCACGTGGACCGCCTCGCCCAGGTGGACGACACCGTGCGACGGGTCCTGGCCGCCGTCCCCTCCACCGCCACGGTGCTGGTCGTCGACGTGGCCGGCACCCCCGGCACCCGCCCCGTGCTCGGCACCGCCCTGGTGCGCCCCACCGCGACCGGACCCGACCAGCCGCGGTACCTCACGAGCGCCGCGACCCGCACCGACGGGGTCGCCCGCGTGCTCGACGTCCCCGCCACCGTGCTGGGCGCCGCCGGCCTCACGCCCGTCGCGCCCGTGCAGGACACCCCGCTCGCCTGGGGCTCGCCGCGGCCGCAGGACGCCACGGCGTCGGCCGACGCGCTGAGCGACCTCACGACGCTCGACCACGTGCGCCGCACCGTCTACACCTGGTTCGTCGACGTCCCCCTGTACGCCGGGCTCGCGCTCGCACTGGCCTGCCTGGCCGTGGCCGCCCGGCCGCAGGCCGACACCGACCGCGCCCGCGCGCGGCGCCGGCGGCTGTGGGCGTGGGCTCGCGGCGCCGCCCTCGTGCTCGCCGCCCTCCCCGCGGCGTCGTTCCTCGTGTCGCTGAGCGGGTGGTGGCGGTTCGACCAGCCGATGCTCGCGTTCGTCGTGTCGGCGCTGGTCGCCACGGCGGTCGTCGCGGCGCTCGGCGCGCTCGCCCCCCGGCGGCCCGTCTGGCTGGGTCCGGGGATCGTCGCGGGGCTGACGTTCGTCGTGCTCACGCTCGACGCCGTCGTCGGCACCCCGCTCAACCGGGCGAGCCCGCTGGGCGCGGCCCCCACCTTCGGGGCGCGGTTCTACGGGTTCGGGAACCCGACGTTCTCCGTCTACGCGGTCGCCGCCCTGGTCGTCGCCGCGGCCGTGGCGCAGCCGCTGGTGCGGGCCGGGCGGAGACGGACCGCGGCCCTCGCGGTGGGCGTGATCGGCGTCGTCACCATGGTCGTGGACGTGTGGCCCACGCTCGGCGCCGACCTCGGCGGCGGCCTGGTCCTCGTGCCCGCGTTCGCCGTGCTGGGGCTGGCCACCTCCGGGGCCCGGCTCACGCTGCGCCGCTTCGTGGGCGTGGCCGCCGTGGGCGTCGGCGCCGTGGCCGCGGTGGGGGTCCTCGACTGGCTGCGGCCGGAGGACGAGCGCTCGCACCTGGGCCGCTTCGTCGCGCAGGTGGTCGAGGGCGAGGCGTGGGAGACGCTGGCCCGCAAGGCCGGCTACGCCGCCCGGTCGCTGCTCGGCGGCGTGCCCGTCTGGCTGACGGTGCTGGTGCTCGTCGCGGGCGCGCTGCTCCTGTTCGCGCCGGCGCGGTTCACGCCGCGCTGGTTCGCCCGCACCGAGGAGGCGTGGCCGCTGCTGCGCCCGACCGTGCTGGCCCTGTGGATCGTGTGCGTCGCCGGCTCGGCCGTGAACGACTTCGGCATCCGCATCGCCGCCGTCGCGCTGGTGCCCGCCGTCCCCCTCCTGACCCTGGCCGTGCTGCACGCGCTCGAGACGCCCGCCGCCGACGGGGAGAACGGGGACGGCGACGACGCCGGGGAGGACCTCCCGGAGGTCAGCGCCCGCCGGTGAGGCGGCGGAAGCAGCGGACGGCCAGCTCGGCGGGGCCGTCCGGCCCGCCGACGGGGGCGTCGGTCGTGACCCACTCCTCCAGCGCGATGCGGATGGCGTCGGTGGCGGCGGCCGCGACGAGCCTGCGCTCCAGCCGGTCCTCGTCGGGCGCGAGGCCGGCGAGCAGCGGCTCCAGCTGCTGTTCGGACTCGCGGTTCACGCGGTACCAGACGTCGGCCAGCGCCGCGTCGCCGGGGACGCTCCGCAGCAGCCCGCGGGTGCGCAGGAAGTCTCGCTCGTCGGCGTCCTCGTCCGGGCTGAGGGCGGCGCGCATCGCCTCCTCGACGGCGGGCAGGAGCCCGTCCGCCGCGTCGCTCGCGGCGAGCCGGGCGCGCCACCGGTCGGCGCCCACCGCGAGGAGCGGCGCGACGGCGTCCTCCTTGGTGCGGCAGTACCGGTAGAAGGTGCGGAGCGAGACGCCGGCGTCGGCCGCGACGGCCTCGGCCGTGACGGACGCGGCGCCCCGCTCGCCGAAGAGCCGCGCGGCGACCTCCGCGATCTCCAGCTGGGTCGCGGCCTTGCGCCGCGCGGTGAGGGAACGGGGCGGCTCGGGCTGCAGGGTCACGGCCTCCACCCTACGCGCGGGATGACACCATGCCACACTTGGCCTCTCTGACACGTTGTGCCATTCAGGCGTACAGTGAAGCGGTATGGGCGCGTGCCGCGCCCTCCACGCGCGAAGGAGACGACCATGACGACGACCACGAACCGCTACGACGGACGCCGGGTGCTGGTGACCGGGGCAGGCTCGGGCATCGGGCAGGCCACGGTGCTGCGGATGCTCGCGGAGGGCGGTCGCGTCGTCGGCGCCGACATCAGCGAGGCCGGGCTCGCCGACACCGTCGCGAAGGCGGGCGAGCACGCCGACCGCCTCGACGTCGTCACCATGAACATCGCCGACGAGGAGTCCGTCCGGGGCGGCGTGGGCGCCGCCGTCGAGCGTCTCGGCGGCCTGGACGCGCTGGTCAACGCCGCGGGCATCCTGCGCTCGTCGCACACCGAGCAGACCACGCTGGAGAGCTTCGAGCAGGTGGTGCGGATCAACCTCGTGGGTACGTTCCTCGTGATCCGCGAGGCGCTGCCCGCCCTGCTCGAGGGCCGGGGCGCGGCGGTCGTCAACTTCAGCTCGACGTCCGCGATGTTCGCCCACCCGTACATGGCCGCCTACGCCGCCAGCAAGGGCGGGGTGCAGTCCATGACGCACGCGCTCGCCGCCGAGTACGCCGGCCGCGGCGTCCGGTTCACCGCCGTGCAGCCCGGCTCCATCTCCTCCGGCATGACCGACGGCTCCGGCGCCAGCCGCCAGAGCATGGGCCCCGGCCTGCCCGAGGACGCCGACATGCGCCTGTTCGCCAAGCTGCAGCCCGCGCTCGGCAGCGGCTTCGCCGGCCCGGAGACCGTCGCGTCGGTCGTCGCGATGCTCGCCAGCGACGACGGCGCGTTCATCACCGGCACCGAGGTCCGCATCGACGGCGGGACCCACTTCTGACCGCGCACGGCTGACCGCCTCCACGGGGTGGTCCGAGACTCGGACCACCCCGCGGACTCTCGAACTACCTCGCGGATCTCGGCACGGTCAGTCGTCGCCGCCGTCGTCCTCGCCGAAGTGGGCGACGTGCGCGTGCTGGTCGTGCTTGACGAAGAGGCGGAGCTCGACGTCCCGGCCGTCGGCCTGCTGCGCCAGCACGCGGCCGATCGTGTCGCCCTCGCGGGCCGCCGCCTCGGCGATCACGTCCCCGTGGTCCGCCGTCGCGCCGGACGTCCACGTGGCGCGCTCCGCCAGGACGCTCCGCGCGTCGGCGGCGCCGCCCGCGCCGAGGTCGGCGCCGGTGAGCCCCTCCACCTGGGCGCGGTCGAGCGTGATCACGGTCTTGTGGTCGTCCGTGTAGCGAACCGTGTACGCCGCGGCGCCGTCCGCGTCGTCGGTCGCGGCTTCCGTCGAGGCGTCCGTCGGGGTGCCGGCGGCCGACGACGTGGCGGTGTCGTCGTCGAAGCCGGCATCGTCGGGGGCCGCGCAGGCGGCGAGCGCGAGGCCCGCCGCGAGCACGCCCGCGACCAGGGCCGACGACCGCCGTGCCGCCGAGCTCCGGAGTGCCGGGCGCCGAGGCGTCGGGTGCCCAGGTACGTGCGTCATCGGGTCTCCTCGATGGTCGGGTGCCGACCACCAGCCTACGAATGGAATCCCAAGATTCGGGGCGCCGCGGGCCGATGGTGGCCCCCGTCACCGGTGCCTCCGGTCACAGGGCGTCCGTTCGCAGGCCATGGGCACCTCGCCCCATGGAAGGGCACCGACCACGCCACCTAGGCTCGCTCCGCCGAGCGACGACGGAGGGGCCGACCTTGAAGACCACGACTCGAACACTGGCGACCGCGACCGTCGGCGCCGCCGCCCTGCTGCTCGCCGCCTGCTCCGGAGGGGACGGGGGGCCGACCTCCGCGGACGAGGCCGGCACGGACGCGCACGGCCGAGCCGCCAGCACCGTCTTCGACTTCCCCCTGGACGGCATCGAGCCCGCCACCGACGTCACCGTCGTCGTCCCCGACGACCTGCGCGAAGCGCTCGGCGTCCAGGCCGGGGCCGTCCTGGTCGACAGCATCCACGTCACGGCGCACGACCTCGACGGGCTGGACCACTGCGCGGCCGACCTCGCGATCACGTACGCCGACGGCGGCCTCGAGGCGATCGCCGGACCGGTGGACGCCGAGGCGGCCGCGGAGGAGGCCCGCGACTTCGCGGAGCACGAGCTGCTGTCGGCCTTCGACGTCTCGTCGCTGGACGAGGCAGCGGCCCGCGTCGACGACCTCATCGAGCAGGAGGGGACAGGGCTCCGGTCGCAGCTCGTCCACATCGGGCTGGTCGGTTCCGACATGGGCGACCTCTACGAGGAGGGCGACACCGGCGCCGAGCTCGTGGCGAAGGGCATCTCCTCCGCCGAGGAGTCGGCCGCCGAGCATGCCCGGAAGGTGACGGCCACCCCGGTCGCGGATCGCATCGCGCCGGCCCTCGACCTCGCCGAGACCGGCGCACCCGCCTCGGAGCTGGACGACGCCGCCCCCGAGGACGGGGTCTACGTCACCGACGACGGCTCGACCGTGACCGTGGTGGGCGACTGCGCGGCCGACCCGTTCGACCCGGACGAGGCCGTCGAGCTGGAGATCCCCGCGACCGACGACGACGGCGACCTCACAAGCTTCGCCGAGGTCCAGCTCACCACCATGACGGACGGCACGGTCTGGGTCGGCGGCAGCGTCGACGACTACATCCGCGACGCGAACGGCGACTGGATCAGCGACTGACGCCGAGGGCAGGCGACCCCGCGCCGCGCGGTGATCAGACCGAGACCCGCGCGGGCAGGTCCTGGTCCAGCGCCCGCGCGCGGACGTGCTCGACCGCGAGGCGCAGCGCGCCCGACCGCACGACGTCCGGGCCCAGGTCGGAGACCACCACCTCCACCGCCGGCGCGTGCAGGTGGTCCGGGAGCAGCCCGCGCGCGCGGTCGACCATCGGGCCGAGCGCGGGAGCCATCGCCCCCGTGACGATCACCCGGTCGAGGTCCAGCAGCCCCGACAGGACGGCGCAGATCCGCGCGAGGCGGTCGGCGAGGCCGTCGACCACCTGCTGCGCGAGGGCGTCGCCCGCCGCCGCGGCCGCGAGCACGTGCTCCGCGTCGAGGAGGTCGCGCGGGACGTCGGCCAGCGCGCTGCCCGCCGCACCGACGCCGTCGTCGGAGTCGTCGCCGGAAGCCTCTCCGGAGTCGAGGAGGCGGCGCGCCTCGTCCCGCGCCAGCGCGCCCAGGCCGTCGCTGGACCCGACGCCCGCCACCAGGTCGAGGACGCGCATCTCGCCGATCGCCCCGCGCGGCCCCCGCCGCAGGGCGCCGTCCAGCACGATGCCGGCCCCGATCCGCTCGCCCACGAGGAGCGCGGCGTACGCGGCGGCGCCGTCCCCGTGCTCGGCCTCGGCGACGGCGGCGAGGTTCGCGTCGTTCTCGACGACGACGTCCCAGCCGCGCAGCGCGAAGAGGTCGCCCAGGCCGGGGTTCATCAGCGCCCAGAACGGGTTGCGCTCGCCGGCGGGGACTCCGCCGGTCGCCACGGGCGCGGGCACCCCCAGCACCGCGGCGGCGACGGCCCCGCCGTCGCGCCCCGACCGGGCGACCGCCGCGTCCACGGCGTCGCGGACCGTCGCCCGGCGCGCATCGGCGTCGCTCGCCGGGTCCACCTGCACGACCTCCTCGGCGAGCACGCGGCCGTGCAGGTCCGCGACCGCCGCCGACACCCGGTGCTGACCCGCGTCGACGCCGACGACCAGCGCCGCGTCCGGCCGGAACGCGTAGCGCAGCGCCGGGCGACCCTTCGTGTACGCGCCGGCCGCGCGCGCGTCGTCGAGCTCGACGAGCCAGCCCCGGTCCGTGAGCTCCCGGCACAGGGCCAGGACGGTGGAGCGCGCCAGGCCGGTGGCGGCCATGAGGTCGCTGGCCGTGACCGGCGCCCCGTCCCAGACCTCCTGGAGCACGCGCTCGGCGTTGAGCCGCCGCACCAGGTGCGTCGAGGGCGTCGTGGCCTCGGGGCCGTTCGTCATCGCGCTCCCGCCTCGCGTCGTCCTCGCGTCGTCGTCCGCCTCGGCGCCGGTCCCACCGACAGCCGACGCCAGGCGGTTGATTCTAGGCCGCGATCTTCTCGCGGCCCGAGGGGGTTGACCCCTCGGGAGCACGGGTGAGATCGTGCTGGACGGATTAAATTTCAGTCCACCATTTAGTACGACGACGTACCGGTCCACCGAGGAAGGGCATCACCGATGAGCGACCTGCTCGACGTCCCCGCCACCGCTGCCGAGGGCTCCGACGCCACCTGGTGGCGCCAGGCCGCCGTGTACCAGATCTACCCGCGCAGCTTCGCGGACTCCGACGGCGACGGCATCGGCAACCTGCGCGGCATCACCTCCCGCGTGGACTACCTGGCCGCCCTCGGGGTCGACGCCGTGTGGCTCAGCCCGTTCTACCCGTCCGCCCTGGCCGACGGCGGGTACGACGTCGCCGACTACCGCGACGTCGACCCGAAGATCGGCACGCTCGCCGACTTCGACGAGATGGTCGCGGCGCTGCACGGCGCGGGGATCCGCGTCGTCGTCGACATCGTCCCCAACCACACGTCGGACCTGCACGCGTGGTTCGCCGAGGCGCTCGCCTCCCCGAAGGGCTCGCCCGCCCGCGACCGGTACATCTTCCGCGACGGGCTCGGCGAGCACGGCGAGCTGCCGCCCGCGGACTGGACCTCCACCTTCGGCGGGCCCGCCTGGGAGCCGGTGGGCGACGGGCAGTGGTACTTCCACCACTTCGCCATCGAGCAGCCGGACCTCAACTGGGACAACCCCGAGGTGCGCGAGGACTTCCTGCGCACGCTGCGCTTCTGGTCCGACCGCGGCGTCGACGGCTTCCGCATCGACGTCGCCCACATGCTCACCAAGGACCTGCCCGCGCCGGGCGAGCCGCTCCCCTCGCAGGCCGAGCTCGAGGCGCTGCCCCAGGACGGGCAGCACCCGCTGTTCGACCGCGACGACGTGCACGACGTGTACGTCGGGTGGCGCGAGGTCTTCGACTCCTACGACCCGCCCCGCACCGCCGTCGCGGAGGCGTGGGTGGGCTCCGCCGAGCGCCGCGCGCGGTACGCGAGCAAGGACGGGCTGGGGCAGGCGTTCAACTTCGACCTGCTCGAGGCCGACTTCGACGCCGCGCAGTTCCGCCGCATCATCACGGCCAACCTGGAGCTCGCCGCCGCGTCCGGCTCGTCGACCACGTGGGTGTTCTCCAACCACGACGTGGTGCGGCACGCCACCCGCTACGGCCTGCCCCCGCGCGGGGAGGACCGGCGCAAGGGCGGCGCGGACTGGCTGCTCGCCGGCGGGCCCGAGGACCGGCTCGACCGCGCGTCCGGCCTGGCGAAGGCCCGCGCCGCGACCCTGCTGGAGCTGGCGCTGCCCGGCTCGTCGTACCTCTACCAGGGCGAGGAGCTCGGCCTGCACGAGGTCGCCGACATCCCCGACGACCAGCGCCAGGACCCGACCTTCTTCCGCAACCGCGGCGTCGAGATCGGCCGCGACGGCTGCCGCGTGCCGCTGCCCTGGACGTCCACCGGGCCGTCGCTCGGCTTCGGCTCCGGGCCTGCGCACCTGCCGCAGCCGGCCTGGTTCGCCGACCATGCCGCCGACGCCCAGGACGGCGTCGACGGCTCGACGCTGGAGCTGTACCGCACCGCGCTCGGCCTGCGGCGCCGGCTGCAGACGGCCGAGGAGCTCGAGTGGCTGGAGACCGGCTCCCCGGACGTCCTCGCGTTCCGCCGCCCGAACGGCTGGACCAGCGTCACCAACTTCGGCGCCGTCCCCGCGCCGCTGCCCGCGGGCGAGGTGCTGCTCTCCAGCGGCCCGCTGTCCGACGGCGGCACCCTGCCCGGCGCCACGACCGCCTGGCTCCGGGCCTGAGCCCGCCAGCCTGAGACCATCCGGCCCCTTCCCGGGCGTCGGGCGCCCGCACGTCGGGCGCCCGACGGCTGAGACGATGGGCCCCGCACCCCTCCCCGGCGCCCCCTGAAAGGCCGGCCACCCCACCGTGTACTCGCTCCTCCTGGCGATCGTCTACGTCGCCTTCGTCAGCCTCGGGCTCCCGGACTCGCTCGTCGGCGCCGGCTGGCCCGTCATGCACGCCGACCTCGGCGTCCCCGTCGCCTTCGCCGGCATCATCACGATGATCATCGCCGGCGGGACGATCCTGTCCAGCCTGGCCTCCGAACGGATGACGCGACGGTTCGGCGTCGGCGTCGTCACCGCCGTCAGTGTCGGCCTGACCGCCGCCGCCCTCGTGGGCTTCTCCGTCTCGGGCTCGTTCTGGGTGCTGTGCCTCTGGGCCATCCCCTACGGGCTGGGCGCGGGCGCGGTGGACGCCGCGCTCAACAACTACGTGGCCCTGCACTACGCGGCGCGGCACATGAACTGGCTGCACAGCTTCTGGGGCGTGGGCGCCTCGATCAGCCCGTTCATCATGAGCTACGCCCTCACCTCGGGCCTCGGGTGGTCGAGCGCCTACCGCATCGTCGGGGTCGCGCAGGCCGTGCTCACGGCCGTCCTGATCGTCAGCATCCCGCTCTGGGGCAAGGTCCGGCCGGCCCCGGCGGTCGGGGTCGCCGAGGCCACGGACGCGCCACCGTCCGACGACGAGGCCGCGGGGGGCCACCGCTCCCACGTCCCGCTCGCGACCGCCCTGCGGATCCCCGGCGTCCTGCTGATCCTGGCCGCCTTCTTCGCCTACTGCGCCCTCGAGAGCACCTCGATCCTGTGGGCGTCGACGTACCTGGTCGCCGACCGCGGCGTCGCGGACGCCACCGCGGCCGCGTTCGCGTCGCTCTTCCTCCTCGGCATCACCGCGGGGCGGTTCCTCGCCGGCTTCTTCGCCGACCGGATCGGTGACCGGCTGCTGATCCGCGGCGGCTTCGCGGCCGTCGGCGTGGGCGTGGTGCTCGTCGCGCTCCCGCTCGGCACGCCGGTGCCCGCCCTGGTCGGGCTGGTGATCATGGGGCTCGGGTGCGCCCCGATCTACCCGGCCATCATCCACTCCACGCCGGTCAACTTCGGCCCGCGCAACTCCCAGGCCATCATCGGGATCCAGATGGCCGCCGCCTACACCGGCTCGACCCTCGCGCCCCCGCTCTTCGGCGTGCTCTCGACATGGGCCGGGCTCTGGGTCTTCCCGCTGTTCCTCGCGGTGCTCGTGGCGCTGGGCCTGCTGATGTCCGAGCGCCTCAACCGGCTCGTCGCCCGGCGCGCGCACGCCCGCGACCTCGTCGGCCGGGCCTGAGCGCGCTGCCGAACAGGCAGTTGATACCGCTATGGGCGCGATTCGCGTCCCATAGCGGTGTCAACTGCCTGTTCGGCGCCCCGGGCGCGGAGGGGGTAGAGCCAGAAGCAGACGAACGCGAGCGCCGCGAGAGCCACGGGCACGCCGCCGAGGAGCAGGCGGACCCCGGTGGACACCGTCGCGGCCTGCGCCTCCGGCGCCACGCCCTCGACGTACCCGCTCGCGGCGAGCACGCCCGCCAGGACCACCGCCTGCACCACCACGGAGCCGCGCACCACGAAGCCGTTGGCGCCGAAGTACATGCCCTCGCGACGCAGGCCGGTGCGCCGCTCGTCGTCGTCGATCACCTGCCCGAGCGCCACCTCCAGCACCTGCATGAGGCCCGCCACGCCCAGCCCGACGGCGAGCCCCGCCGCCGCGGCGCCGGGCACCGTCGTGGGGATCAGGTAGAGGCAGGTCGCGAGCCCGTAGACGGCGACGACGGCGAGCATCGTCGTGCGCGGGCCGAGGCGGCGCACCACCCAGGACCAGCCCCAGATCGCCGGGATCGCGGCCACGAAGATCGGCGCCAGCATGAGCGTGGAGTCCGCCTCGACGCCGCCGACGGTGTACTTCACGTAGAACGGCACGCCCGCGAGCAGCACCGCCGTGGTGCTCTGCAGCAGCAGCGACCCGAGCACGTACGTGACGAACGCGCGGTTGGCGAACGTGTACCGGAGCTGGTCGCGCAGCCCGACCGCGGACTCACGGGCCCGGGCCGCGTCGTCGGCGTCCCGCTCCACCATCCCCGCCAGCGACCAGGCGAAGAAGCCGGCGCACACCACGGCGAGCGCGACACCCATCCACGCCCAGCCGATCGAGTCGTACAGCAGGGGCGCGCCCGCGGTGCCGAGGATCATGCCCACCAGCGCGAAGAGCTGCCGCGGGCTGTTGCCCCGCGCCCGCTCCGCCGTCGTGCGGAAGATCTCGGGGAACAGCGCGGACACGTTGAGCACCACCGCGACGTACGCGACGTCGAACAGCGCGACGACCACGAGGAACCACACGACCAGCCCCGCGGGCGGGAACGCCGGCGGCATCCACACGAGCGCGAACGCCACGAGCAGCGGCACCACGCCCAGCACGATCCACGGGACGCGGCGGCCCCAGCGCGTGCGGTGCCGGTCGGACGCCGCGCCGACCAGCGGGTTGAGCACTGCGTTGAGGATGCCGTGCGCCACCATCGCGGCCGCGACCCAGCCGGCGGGCACCCCGAGGTGGTCGACGTAGAAGAAGACGACGAACGCGGAGAACGTGTTCAGCAGGAGGTTCGCCGGGAACGCGGACGCCCCGTAGGCCACGGCCTGCGCGCGGCTCGGCGCCCCGACGAGGCGCCGGTCGCGCAACCGGGCGAGCGCCCCGCCCTCGCGGGCGGGCGCGGCCCCGGGTCGGCTCACCGCTCGCCCCGCTGCACCGCGCGCAGGTCGCGCCAACCCACCCGCACGAGCCCCTCCGCCGCGACGGTCGCCGCCACGTCCGGGTCGCGCAGCAGCCGCTCCTCGTACCCGCGCTTGGGGGCGGCGTAGTCGACGGCGTCGACCAGCTCGTCGCCCACCAGCATCGGGTGCAGGAAGATCTCGGTCACGCCGGGACGCACGCCCCGCAGCAGGTCGAGGAAGCCGGCCTTGACCGTCTCGTAGTCCTCGGCGTCGGGCGTGCCCTCCCCGGCGAGCTCGAACGGGTGCGTCCACAGCCGGTCGAGGATGACGACGCCGGCCGCGTCGGCGGCGGCCGTGGCGGCGTCGAGCAGCGCCTGCGAGCCGGGCGCGTCCGGGTCCGCGCCCATCGACTCGAGCCCGTCGAGCGAGCGCGGCAGGCGGAACGGAAGACCCCGCTCGGCGGCGAGCGCGAGCACCTGCGGCAGGAAGGAGCGGCCGGTCGCGAGCCCGTAGACCGAGCCCATGTGGTTGTCGAGGTGGCTCACGTCCACGCCCGCGGCGAGCGCGGCGTCCAGCTGCGCCGCGAGCTCGGCGGCGACGTCCTCGTCCGCCGCGCCCCGCTCCACGGCGTCCACGGCCGCGGGGAAGTACCCCGCGTCGTCCACCAGCGACGTGCCGACGCCCGTGAGCGGCCGCCAGCGGTACCGCGTCCACTCGCTGGTGAGCACGAGGTGCACGCCGACGTCGAGGCCCGGGTCCGCGGCCGCCGTGGCGAGCGCGTCCGGCGCCCACGGGCACGGCACCATCACCGTCGAGGAGTCCAGGTGCCCCGCGGCCAGCAGCGGCATGATCGCGCGGTTCGCGGCGCGGCACATGCCCAGGTCGTCGGCGTTGAGGATGATCGCGCGGGCGTCCGGGTCCAGCCCCAGGCGCGCGGTGAGGTCCGACGGCGCGGTCGTGTCGGACGTCGCGGTCGTGTCGGACGGCGTGCCCGGAGCGGTCACCGGGACGCCCCGCCGTCGCCGTCGAACGCCGCCGCCGCACGGTCCGCGACCACGGCGCGCAGGGCCTCGCCGGCCGCGTGCCCGGCGCCCAGCACGGCGCCGTCGGCGCCCAGCGGGGACGCCTCGATCCGGGCCGGCAGCACGGCGATGCGGTCGCGCAGGAAAGCGATGACCCGGTCCGCGACCGCCGGTCGCGCCGCCTGGTCCGCGAGGACGAAGAGCTCCGGGTCGAGCACGATCGCGAGCGACGCCACCACCACGGCGACGCGACGCGCCATCTCCGCCACGACCTCGTCCGCCACCCCGTCCCCGGCGTCCGCGCGGTCGATCAGCTCCCGCACCGTGATGTCCTCGGGCAGGTCGTGGTCCTTTGCGAGCGCGGCGACCGCGGCGTCGCCCAGCACCTGCTCGCCCAGCGCGTGGCCCGGCTGCGGCAGGAAGGCGACCTCGCCCGCGACGCCCGACGCCCCCCGGTGCAGGCGCCCGTCGAGCACGAGGCCCGCGCCGAAGCCCTCCCCGAACGCGAGCGTGACGAACGACGACCGGCCGCGGCCCGCCCCCAGGTGCTGCTCGGCGACGGCGGCGAGGTTCACGTCGTTGTCGAGCGAGACCGGACAGGCGAGAGCGTCGGCCAGCGCGTCGTGCAGCGTCGTGCCGCCCTTCTCGTACCCGGGCACGTGCAGCACGGTGGTGTGGTCGGCGCCGACGACGGCGGGGAACGCGACGACCGCGCGGCCCACCTCGACCCGGTGGCCCGGCCCGAGCCGCGCCTCCACGTCCTCGCGACAGGAGTTCGCGAGGCCCGCCGCGGCGCGCGCCCGGGCCACCGGCGTGGGCTGCACGTCCCGGCGCTCGGCCCGCGCGCGCACCGTGCCCGTCGCGTCGACGAGGGCCACCCGCACGCGGTCGCGCGCGACGTCGACGCCGAGCCCGAAGGCCGAGTCCGGGTCCACCCGGACCTCGCCCGGCGCCCCGTCGGCGACGACGGCCCCGGCCTGGGTCAGCGCGGCGAGCGCGCGGTCGACGGTCGCGGCGGGCAGGCCCGTCGCCTCGACCACGGCGCCCTCGCCGGCGGGCTCGCCGGAGGCCAGCGCGTCCAGCACGGCGCGGACGTCGGGCCCGCGCAGCGGGTCGGGGGTTCCGGTGTCAGAGGTGGGCATCGAGCCTCCGTCAGGGGTGCGGGACGGGAAGCCCCGCCCGGGCTGCGAGCCTAGCCACGCCCCCGGGGGTTGTCGACGCAGGCCCCGCCGCCCCTGCGGGGGGCGAACGGCACGTCGGTGCAGATCAGGGACGCGCTCAGGACGCCGCGTGGTCGCGCGAGCGACCGATCCCGCGGACGGCGTCGACCGCGCCGCGGACCCGCCGCGCGTTCACGGCGAGCACGACGTCGCGATACTGCCCCGCGCGGTGGATCTGCCCCTTGAGGTCGTTCGACGACGCGCGGTGCTTGAGGTCGCACGGCACCTCGACGGCCACGTACCCCTGGCGGAGCAGGTCGATCGTCATGCCCGTCTCGACGCCCCAGCCGTGCGCGAGCGGCGTCGCCGCCTCGAACGCCTCGCGGGTGAGGCAGCGCATGCCGGACAGCGGCTGCGTGGGGCTCCACCCGGTGAGGTGCTGGATGGCGCGCCGCGCCGTGCCCACGACGATCCCCCGGCCGCCGGCCCCGGTCTGCCGCGGCAGCAGGGCGATCGCGAGGTCCGCGACGCCCTCGCGCACGGGCGCGACCAGCGGGGCCGTGTTGACGGCCGTGTCGCCCAGGTCGCCGTCCACGAAGAGCAGGAGGCGCGGGGCGCGCCCGTCGGCGTCGCGCATGGCGACGACGGCCGCGCCGGTCTCCATCGCGGCGGCCTTGCCCCGGTTGTGCGAGTGCCGCACCACGACGGCGCCGGCGTCGCGGGCGACGTGCTGCGTGTCGTCCGTCGAACCGTCGTCGACCACGAGCACGAGGTCGACGTGCGGGATCGCGCGGGCCGACCGCACGGTGGCGGCGATGCGCGCCGACTCGTCCTTGGCGGGGATGATCACCGCGACCCGCTGCGGGTTGCGGCGCCCCTGCGCCGTCGGTGGGCGCGGCGTCTTGGCGACGGGCAGCGCACCCCCGCGGGTGGTGACGGACGCGCCTGCGCCGTCCTGGCCGTCGACCGAGTTCCGCTCGCCGGCATCGTCCTGGCTGGTGGACACCTCAGCGCCCGTGCGGGTCGCTCCGTGGTCCGTGTTCACGACTCCCTGCCTGTTGGGTCTCTGCCCGTGTCGGCCGTGCGGACGACGCCCGCGCGGCGCTGCTGTGCGGTGGCTCCTTGGGGGAATCACCGGGGATCAGAAGAGCAAACTTTTCCCGAAGAACTGTACTCCCCCGGAAGGCCCGATCTCGGGTCAAGAAAGGGTGTCGTCCGGGACGTGCCGTGAAGATCGTGCGGAGCCGCCGCCGAGCCGGTCGTCCCGCCCGCGGCGGGGGCCGCGCGGGGGCGCTGCGTCAGCGCAGCGTCACCTGTCGGGAGACGATACCGGCCCGGGCCCGCCGCTCGTTCGCGTCGAGCGGCTCGGTGACCGCGAGCGCCTCGTCGAGTCGGGCCGCGAGCTCCGCCACCGGCTCCTCGAGCTCCGCCGCCTCGGTGCCGCGCGGCAGCTCCCAGACGGGCACCACGAGGCCGCAGGCGCGGAACATGCCGAGGAACTTGCCGCCGACGAGGCCCGACTCGCGGCGCGCGTGCAGGCGGGCGATCGCGTCCACGACGCGGTCCTCGTCCTCCGTGCGCGCCCACCGCAGGAACTCCCGCGACATCCGGCACCAGTACGCCGCCGGCACCGACGACAGCTTCACCGTCGGGATGGACGCCTCGGCCGCCTCGTCGAGCGACTCGCGGATCTCGTCGGTCATCTCGGTGCCGGCGTCGAGCCAGTAGTCGTAGTCGTCGTGCACGGTCACCTCGAACGGGACGTCGAGGTCGAGCACGTCCTGCAGCCGCGGGTCGCCGTCCTCGGGGGCCGGCAGCTCCTCGGGCAGCACGCCCGTGCCGGGCTCCGCCGCGGCGGCCGCGAGCAGCGCGGCGGCCAGGTCGCGGCTGAGGTCGTCGGAGGCGCCCATGCCGTGCAGCGCGAGCAGGACGGTGCCGTCCTCGCGGTGCAGCGCGCACCAGCCGCCCGGGAGGACGGTCGTGACGACGATGTCGCGGCCGCCGTGGTCCGGCGTCGTCCGCGCCGTCGCCGTGGCGGACGGCACCACCTCGCGCATCGCGACCCAGTCCGCCTCCCCCGGCAGACCCTCGAACGGACGCAGGACGGGGGTGGTCGCAGAGCTCTTGGCCATGCCCGCGATCCTATCCGGCCCGCGGTCCCGCCCTCCCGCGGGGTAGTCCGGAACTCCGCGAGGTAGGGAACGGGCCGAGCTACCTGGGCGAGATCCGGACTACTTCGCGGGGATCTGAACTACCTCGGCAGGTCCGGAACTACCTCGCGGGGATCTGGACTACCTCGCGGGCACCTGAGCTGTCTCGACGGCGGTGGGTACGGTGACTCCGTGGAGGGCTGGCGCCGCCTCGTGGCGGACTACCGGGACGGAGTCGCACCGGGCCTCGCGCACGACGGCGGGGACCGGGCGACGGCGCTCGACGGCGCGCGGGGAGCGTGGCTCGCGGCGACGCTGCCCGCGCTCGACCTGGCGCTCGGGTCGGTCGCCGCGCTGTGCTCGGCCGCCGGCCGAGCGGGGGCGACGGGGCCGCTGGTGGAGCGCGGCCCGTCGCCGGCACGGGTGGCGGCGTCGTTCGGCTCGGACCGGCTGCTCCGGCTGGACGGCCGACCAGTCGCCGGGTTCGCGCCGCTGTCCGGCTTCTTCGCCACCGGCGACGGGTGGGTGCGCACGCACGCCAACTACCCGCACCACCGGGCGCGGCTGCTGCGGCTGCTCGGGCTGCCCGACGGCACGGACCGCGACGGCCTGGCCGCGCGCCTCGCGGACGTCTCCGCCGCCGGGCTCGAGGACGATGCCGCGGCGGTCGGCGCGATCGTCGCGCGCGTCCGGGACGAGGCCGCGTGGCGGGCGTCGGCGCCCGGGGCGGCCGCGGCGCGGGGCCCGCTCGTGCGGGTCGCGGTGCGCGACGACGTGGCCGCGCGCCCGGTCCTCCTTCCCGGCGGGCACACGCCGCTCGCCGGGGTGCGGGTGCTCGACCTGACCCGCGTCATCGCCGGGCCCGTCGCCACCCGCGCGCTGGCCGCGCTCGGCGCCGACGTGCTGCGCGTGGACCCGCCGGTGCCAGCGGAGATCCGCCACCAGCACCTCGACGTCGGGCAGGGCAAGCGCACCACCCTGCTCGACCTGCACGACGCGGGCGACCGCGAGCGCGCCCAGGCGCTGCTGGACGACGCGGACGTACTGGTCACCGGCTACCGGCCCGGCGCTCTCGAGGGATTCGGGCTGCGCCCGCCGCCGGGCGCCGTCGTCGGCCGCGTCTCCGCGTGGGGCGAGGCCGGGCCGTGGTCCCGCCGCCGCGGCTTCGACTCCATCGTGCAGGCGGCGTCGGGCGTCGCGCTGCTCGAGTCCACCGACGGCGCGACCCCCGGCGCGCTGCCCGCGCAGGCGCTGGACCATGCCACCGGGTACCTGCTCGCCGCCGGTGTCGTCGACGCGCTCGCCGCCCGCGGCCACGACGGGTGCGGGCGGGACGTCGTGACCGCGCTGGCCCGCACGGCCACCTGGCTGCTCGACGCCGACGGCCGCGACCCCGGCCACCCGCCGGCCGGGGTGCCCGGGCCTGGGTCGGTCGTGAGTCACGGCCACCGGCCGCGCGTCACCACCGCGCGCCCCGCGCTGCCCGGCGTCGACGACCACCCGGCGCCCGCGCGCCCGTGGGGCACGGACCACGCCGCCTGGTCGCCGCGCTGACACTTCCCCCGCCCGGCAGGTGCGAGGGGCCCGCGCCTCTGGTCTCATCGGACGCAGGGTTCGAGCGACCCGGGTGAGGAATCCAGGGCCGGCAGGCCCGACCACGGCGAGAGGGAGGCCCGATGGGCGTCGTCACGCGGGGCTTCGGGGGCCGGCGCCCCGAGCCGGAGCACCAGATCCCGCCGGGCCAGTTCGTCACCGACGACTTCCCGGTGCTGTCCGCCGGCCCGACGCCGCACGTCGACGAGGCGCACTGGGAGCTCACCGTCCGCACGGAGACGGGCGAGGGCCGTACCTGGACCTGGGACGCCCTGATGGCGCTGCCGGCCGAGGAGATCGAGACCGACATCCACTGCGTCACGCACTGGACCAAGCTCGGCACGTCATGGCGCGGCGTCTCGCTGGACACCCTGCTGGCCGACGTCGAGACGAGCGCGGAGTTCGTCATGGCGCACTCCTACGGCGGCTACACGACCAACCTGCCGCTCCAGGACCTGCTCGACGGGCAGGCGTGGGTCGCGTTCGAGTTCGAGGGCGAGCCGCTGGAGCCGGTGCACGGCGGGCCGGCGCGGCTGCTGGTGCCGCACCTGTACTTCTGGAAGAGCGCCAAGTGGCTGCGCGGCCTGGAGCTGATGGACGCCGAGGACCTCGGCTTCTGGGAGCAGAACGGGTACCACGCGTACGGCGACCCCTGGCTCGAGCAGCGGTACTCGTGACCTGGCAGACCGGGTGGCACGTGGCGACCGTCGTCGGCGCCCGGCCGCTCACCGACACGGCGCGGGAGCTCACGCTCGCCGTGCCGGGGTTCGGCGGCACGCTGCCCGGCCAGCACGTCGACGTGCGCCTCACCGCGCCGGACGGCTACCAGGCCACCCGCGCCTACTCGCTCGCGACGGCGGGCGTGGACGAGCGGGTCGACCTCGTCGTGGACGAGGTGCCGGACGGGGAGGTGTCGCCCTACCTGACCCACGACGCGCGCCCCGGCGACCAGGTCGAGGTCCGCGGCCCGCTGGGCGGGTACTTCGTGTGGCACGACGACGACCCCGCCCCCGTGCTGCTGGTGGCCGGCGGCTCCGGCGTCGTGCCGTTCCTGGCGATGCTGCGCGCCCGTCGCCTGTCGGGGCGCCGGGCCCCGTTCCGGCTCGTCTGCTCCGTGCGCGGGCCGGCGGGCGCCATCGGGCGCGACGAGATCGACTCCCCCGACCCGGGCCTCGACGTGCGGTGGGTCTACACGCGCGAGGTGCCGCCCGGCTGGCCCACGCCCCCGGCGCGCCTCACGCCGGACGACCTCTCTGCCCCCGGGTTCGGCCCCGACGACGGCACGAACGTCTTCGTCTGCGGCCCCACCCGCTTCGTCGAGGCCGCGGCCGAGCTGCTCACCGGCCTCGGACACCCGTCCGCCCGGGTCCGCACCGAACGCTTCGGAGGTGCCTGATGACGTCCACCGCCCCGACCACCCCCGACAGGCCCGTCCTCGACGGCTCGGCCCTGGCCGGGCTGCTCAGCGAGGTCTACTCCTTCGACGCCACCCTCGCGGTCGTGCGCTGCGCGCACTGCGGGCACACCGACGTCCTCGCCCGCACCACCGTGCACCTGTCCGCCATGGGCGGCGTCGTGCGCTGCGCGACCTGCGCCGCCGTCCTGCTCGTCGTCGTGGACCGGCCCGACGGCGCGCGCGTGTCGTCCCCCGGCGCCGCGTGGGTGCAGGCGCCGCCGCGCCCCTGACCGCCCCGGATCGACGGCTCGGCGCCCCCTACATCCGGTCGAGGCGCTGGAGCACGGCGCCCTCGCGCAGGGCCCACGGGCAGATCTCGACCTCGTCGACGCCGAGCGCGCGCATGGTCTCCTCCGCCACGACCCCGCCGCCGACGATCTGGTACGTGCGGTCGGTGGTGACGCCCGGCAGGGCGGTGCGCCCGTCGGCGGGGATGCGGGCCAGGCGCGGCACCCAGTCGGCGAGCTGCGCCAGGCGCATCCGCCAGCGGTCGTCCGGGCCGACGGCCTCCACCTGCATCCCGGCGAGACGCGCCAGGGAGCGGAAGGTCTTCGACGTCGCCACGACGTGATCCGGGGCAGCCACGGCCGCGAGCCGCTCGACGACGGGCGCCAGCAGCGCGCGGGCGTGCTCGCGCAAGGCCTGCACCTCGTCGGCGGACGGCGGGTCGTGCCGCAGGAACTCGCGCGTCGTGCGGCCGGCGCCGAGCGGGACGGACGCGGCGAGGTCCGGCTCCTCGTCCACGCCGGTCGCGATCTCCAGGGAGCCGCCCCCGATGTCGAGCACCAGCAGCCGACCGGCGGCCCACCCGTGCCAGCGGCGGGCGGCGAGGAACGTCAGGCGTGCCTCGTCCTCCCCCGACAGGACGACGACGTCGCGTCCCACCCGCGCGGAGATCGCGGCCAGCACCTCGGCGCCGTTCGCCGCGTCGCGGAGGGCCGAGGTGGCCATCGGCATCAGCTCCTCGACGGCGGACTCACGCGCGACGGCCATGACGTCGTCGACCGCCGCGAGGAGCGCGGTGCGGCCCTCCGGCGTCACCGCGCCCTCGTCGTCGAGGTAGCGCATCAGCCGCACGGCGATCTTGCGCGACGCGTGCGGCGCCGGCCGCACGCCGTACCGGGCGTCCATGACGAGCAGATGCACCGTGTTGGAGCCGATGTCGATCACGCCGAGCCGCGGCGCCCGGGCCGTCGCCGAGGTCATGCTGCCGAGCGTAGCGACGCGCGGGGACGACGACGCCCGGCCCCGCGGGGTGCGGGGC
>NZ_JBHWYY010000048.1:0-30328 GCF_042728595.1 Isoptericola sp. NPDC060185
CGGGGCCCCTGGCCGCAGTCGACTAGGGTCGGGGCGTGCTGCTCCCTGAACCGTCGGTGCCGGGTGCGGACCTGCCCGTCCGGGCAGCCCTGCCCGCCACGGTCGACGCGGTGCGGTCGCGCGGTACGGCGGTGCTGGTGGCGCCGCCGGGGTCGGGGAAGACCTCGTTGCTGCCGCTCGCGCTGGCGGACGCGCTCGGGGGCACGATCCTCGTCGCCGAGCCGCGTCGGATGGCGACCCGAGCGGCCGCGACCCGGCTGGCGACGCTGGTCGGCGAGCCGCTCGGGCGGCGGATCGGCTACGCGATGCGCGGCGAGCGCAGCGGCGGCACGGGCCTGCGCGTCGAGGTGGTGACCACGGGGCTCCTCGTGCGGCGGCTGCAGCAGGACCCGGAGCTGCCGGGTGTCTCGGCGATCGTCATCGACGAGTGCCACGAGCGGCACCTGGACGCCGACCTGCTGCTCGCGCTCTGCGTCGACGTCCGGGCGAACCTCCGGGACGACCTGGCCGTCGTCGCGACCTCGGCCACGGCGGACACCCTCCGGCTGAGCCGCGCGCTCGGCGCGGACGAGCCTGCACCCGTGGTCACGGCGTCCGCCGCGCTGTTCGACGTGGCGACCGAGTGGGCTCCGCCGCCGATGCCCACGCCGCTGCTCCCCGGCGGTCGCGTCGACCCGCGCCTGCTCGACCACGTCGCGGCCGTCGTCCGGCGCGCGCTGACGGAGAACGACGGCGACATCCTCGTGTTCGTGCCGGGGGAGGCCGAGATCGGGGGCGTGACGCGCCGGTTGGCCGGTCTGAACGTGCTGCCGCTGTTCGGCCGCCAGTCGAGGGCCGAGCAGGAGCGCGCGCTGACGCCGTCGGCCGTGCGCCGGGTCGTGGTGACGACCTCGGTCGCGGAGAGCTCGCTGACGGTGCCCGGGGTGCGGGTCGTGGTCGACGCGGGCCTGGCCCGCGAGCCGCGAACCGATCAGTCCCGTGGCCTCGGGACGCTGGTCACCTGCCGGGTCTCGAGGTCGTCGGCCGACCAGCGCGCGGGCCGTGCCGGGCGGGAGGGGCCCGGCCGCGTCTATCGGTGCTGGTCCGCCACCGACCACGCGCGTCTCGACGACCACGCGGCGCCGGAGATCGCGGTCGCCGACCTGGCGGCCTTCGCCCTCGACCTCGCGGCCTGGGGCGCGCCCGGCGGCGCCGGTCTGACGCTGCTCGACCCCCCGCCGGCCCCGGCGATGACGGCGGCCACCGAGCTGCTGCGCCGCATCGACGCCCTGGACGACGACGGCCGGATCACCGAGCGGGGCCGTCGGCTGCGGGCGGTGGGGGCGCATCCTCGCCTGGCGCGTGCGCTGCTGGACGGGGCGCCGCGGGTCGGCGCCGACCGGGCGCGCGAGATCGTCGCGATGCTGTCGGACGACTCGGGCCGCGGCGCCGGCGACGACCTGCCGGCACGCTGGCGGGCCCTGCGCCGCGGCGACGACCGCGGCGCGACCGCGCGCTGGGGAGAAGAGACGAAGCGCCTCGGCCGCGGCGCGACGACCGGTGACCCGTCGGGCGGGCGGGACGGCCGGGCAGGCCGCGGGGAGCACCGGGTCCCCGACGATCTCGCGGTGGGGATCGTGGCGGGCCTGGCGTACCCGGACCGGATCGCGCGGGCCCGGGGGACCGATTCCGTGACCTACCAGATGGCGGGCGGCACGGGTGCCGCGCTGGACCCGCAGTCGCCGCTGCGGAGCGCGCCCTGGCTGGCGATCGCGGTCGCCGACCGGGCCGCCAGTCGCGCCGACGCCCGGATTCGCGCCGCGGCGCCGATCGACGAGCAGACCGCGCGGGACGTCGCCGGCGACCTCGTGACGACCACCGACCAGATCCGCTGGGACAACGGCCGGATCGTGACGCGGCGGGTCGAGACGCTCGGCGCCATCGTGCTGGGCGACGCCCCGCTGGCGAACCCCGACCCGCAGCTCGTCCAGGCGGCCGTCCGCGACGGCATCCGGCGCAGCGGCCTGTCCGTGCTGCGCTGGTCGGAGGCCGCCCTCGCCCTGCGGGAACGGCTCGCGTTCTGCCACGCCCACCTCGGAGCCCCGTGGCCTGCGGTCGACGACGAGGCGTTGCTGGCGGGTCTCGACGCCTGGCTGGGCGCCGAGCTCGCCTCGGTGCGAGGCTCGCGCGACCTGGCCCGCGTCGACGTGACCTCGGCGCTCCGGGGCCTCCTGCCGTGGCCGGAGGCGGCGCGGTTCGGCGAGCTGGCACCGGAACGGCTCCAGGTCCCGTCGGGATCCGAGGTCCGCCTCGCGTACGACGGCGCCGAGCCGCCCGTCCTCGCGGTGAAGCTGCAGGAGGTCTTCGGCTGGACCACGACCCCGGCCGTCGCGGACGGCCGCGTCCCGGTCGTCCTGCACCTGCTGTCGCCCGCGGGCCGGCCGGTCGCGATCACGAGCGACCTCGCGTCCTTCTGGAGGCAGGGCTATCCCGGCGTCCGAGCCGACCTGCGAGGCCGCTATCCGCGCCACCCGTGGCCGGAGGATCCCGTCACCGCCCTCCCGACCAGGCGCGTGAAGCCCCGCCGGTGAGCGAGGTCGCCCTGGTCAGGTGGCCGCCGACCCGTGGCTACCATGGGCGCCATGGATGCGCGTTCCCCCTCGGCCGTGAAGCACGGCGTTCGTGTCGAGCCGGAGCCGGCGCCCGTGCGCTCGGCCGAGCGCGGCCGGTGACCCCCGCCCTCGGCGACGACTGGGCGGTGGGCCCGGACGGGCTGCGGCAACGCCGCGCCGCCCGCGTCATCGTGCTCGACGGCGCGGACCGGGTCCTCCTGGTGCGTGGGCACGACGCCGACCAGCCCGAACGGTCGTGGTGGTTCACTGTCGGCGGCGGCATCGACGCCGGCGAGAGCGAGGTGGACGCCGCCCTGCGCGAGCTGCGCGAGGAGGCGGGGCTCGACCTCGCGCCCGCCGACCTCGTGGGCCCCGTGCTCACGCGGGACGCCTTCTTCCACTTCTTCGCCGAGACGTGCCGCCAGCAGGAGGTCTTCTTCCTGGCGCGCGTCGCCGGCGGCCACGAGCCCACCGCCGACGGATGGACCCCCGAGGAGCGCGACGTGCTCGACGAGATGCGCTGGCTGACCACCGCGGAGCTGCGCTCCGAGACGCGCGAGGTCTTCCCGACCAGCCTGCCGGACGTCGTCGACGCGCTGGCCCGCGGGTGGGACGGCACCGTGGTCCACCTCGGCACGCAGCACGACGACGAGCCGTCCGACCCCGAGGAGCTCCCGCGGTGACGACCCACGTCCCCATGCCGTCCCCGTCGTCGGGCACGGGCCGGCCCACCGTCGGCGTGCTCGCCCTCCAGGGCGACGTGCGCGAGCACGCCGCCGCCCTCGAGCAGGCGGGCGCGCGCGCCGTCAGCGTCCGCCGCCCGTCCGAGCTCGACGCCGTCGACGGGCTCGTGCTGCCCGGGGGAGAGTCGACCACCATCGACAAGCTGCTGCGCCTCTTCGAGCTCGCCGACCCCCTGCGCCGCCTCATCGGCGAGGGGCTCCCCGTGTTCGGCTCGTGCGCCGGCATGATCCTGCTCGCCGACCGCATCGAGGGCGGCACCGCCGACCAGCGCACCCTCGGTGGGATGGACGTCCTCGTGCGGCGCAACGCCTTCGGCCGCCAGGTCGACTCGTTCGAGGCGGACCTGCAGGTCGCGGGAGTCTCCGACGCCCCCGGCGGGCGACCCGTGCGCACCGCGTTCATCCGCGCGCCGTGGGTCGAGGAGGCCGGCCCGCAGGTGGAGGTCCTCGCCCGGATCCCCGACAGCTGGGCGGACGGCTCCACGGTCGGGCCCGCCGCCGGTAAGATCGTCGCAGCACGTCAGGGACGGCTGCTCGCCACCGCGTTCCACCCGGAGATCACGGGGGACGCACGTGTGCACGGGCTGTTCGTCCGGCTCGTCCAAGCATCGCGAAGGAGTTAGGGAGCGCATGTCAGGTCACTCCAAGTGGGCCACGACCAAGCACAAGAAGGCCGCGATCGATGCCAAGCGTGGCAAGCTCTTCGCCAAGCTGATCAAGAACATCGAGGTCGCCGCGCGCACCGGAGGCGGCGACCCCGCCGGTAACCCGACCCTGTTCGACGCCATCCAGAAGGCGAAGAAGTCGTCGGTCCCCAACGACAACATCGACCGCGCCCTCAAGCGCGGGTCCGGCGAGGGCGCCGACGCCGTCGACTACCAGACGATCATGTACGAGGGCTACGGCGCGAACGGCATTGCCGTCCTCGTCGAGTGCCTCACGGACAACAAGAACCGCGCCGCCTCCGAGGTCCGCCTCGCGTTCAGCCGCAACGGCGGCAACCTGGCCGACCCGGGCTCCGTGTCCTACCTGTTCTCCCGCAAGGGCCTCGTCGTCGTGCCCAAGGCCGACGGCGTCACCGAGGACGACGTCATGCTCGCCGCCCTCGACGCCGGCGCGGAGGAGGTCAGCGACGAGGGCGACGTCATCGAGGTGCTCTCCGAGGCCACCGACCTCGTCGCCGTGCGCACCGCCATCCAGGAGGCGGGCATCGAGTACGACTCCGCCGACTCCATCTGGCACCCGTCCATGGAGGTCGAGGTCGACGTCGAGGGCGCGCGCAAGATCATGCGCCTCATCGACGCGCTCGAGGACAGCGACGACGTCCAGAACGTCTACGCGAACTTCGACGCCTCGGACGAGGTCATGGCGGCGCTGGACGAGGACTGATCCTTTCGTCGTGCCGGGCCGGAGGCTCTCGGTCGGGGCGGCCGGGCGGGCTGGGACGTGTCGCGAGGCGCGCCATCCGGCCGCTCGTTCCTCGCGGCCTCCCGCCAGGCCCGGCCAGCCTCGCGACACGTCCCACCCCGCCCGTCCGCGTTCGTGCGTGGCCTCCGGGCCCGCGACCTCGGATCATTCCTCGTGGTGGGTGGGGGCAGGGGGCGTGAGCCGTGTCCCGTGCGGGGCTGTCGTCGCGCCTGCGCGGGGGTGTCCGCCGTGCGTGAGATGGTGACCGCGTGCGAGTGCTGGGGGTGGATCCGGGGCTGACCCGGTGCGGGGTCGGCGTCGTCGACTCGTTGCCGGGACGCAGGGCCCGGATGGTCGACGTTGGGGTCGTGCGCAGCGAGCCCGAGCTGAGCGTGGACCTGCGGCTGCTGTGCATCGCCGAGGGGCTCGACGCGTGGCTCGAGCGCACCGTGCCCGACGTCGTGGCTGTGGAGCGCGTGTTCGCGCAGAACAACCGCAGCACCGTGATGGGCACCGCGCAGGTCGCCGGCCTGGCGATGGTCGCCGCCGCGAAGCGGGGGGTGCCCGTCGCGATGCACACCCCCAGCGAGGTGAAGGCCGCCGTCACCGGGTCCGGGCGGGCGGGCAAGGAACAGGTGCAGCGGATGATCGCGCGCATCCTCGGGCTCGACGAGCTGCCGCGCCCCGCCGACGCCGCGGACGCCCTCGCCCTCGCCGTCACGCACCTCTGGCGACCCTCCGGCGCGCTCCAGGGCGGGGAGCGCCACGAGCTCACGCCCGCGCAGCGCGCCTGGGCCGCGGCGGAGCGCTCGGCGCGCACCGGGTCGCACCGCGGGGCCCCGTCCCGCACGGCCCGGTGACGGCGGCCGCGGCGTGCTCACCGTGTCGCGTCCGGGTGTCGCGTCCGGAGCGTCGGCGCCGGTTGTTACAGTGACGCCTCGTACGGGTGTTCGACGATTGGCCAGCTCGACGGAAGGACCACGGTGATCGCCTCCCTGACCGGCACGGTCACGCACGTGACGCTCGAGCGGGCCGTGCTCGACGTCGGCGGGGTCGGGTACCTCGTCCACGCCACCCCCGGGACCCTGGCGGGGCTCCGGGTGGGGGAGCGCGCCCAGCTGCACACCACGCTCGTCGTCCGCGAGGACTCGATGACCGTGTTCGGCTTCGCCGAGGCGGACGAGCGCGAGGTCTTCGAGACGGCGCAGTCGGTCTCGGGCGTCGGCCCGCGCATCGCGCTCGCCATGCTGGCCGTGCTCACGCCCGACGCGCTGCGCCGCGCCGTCGCGAGCGAGGACCTCGCGGCGCTGCGCCGCATCCCCGGCGTCGGGCCCAAGAGCGCCCAGCGCCTCGTCCTCGAGCTGTCCGGCAAGCTCGGCGCCCCGACCTCCGCCGAGGCGGGCGCCCCGGTGCCCGAGGCGCCGCCGCTCGCGGCCGGCGACCCCGCGCGCGACCAGGTCGTCGAGGCGCTCGTCGGCCTGGGCTGGGCGGCGAAGGTCGCGCAGGAGACCGTCGATCGCGTTCTCGCGGACGTCGGCGACGACGTCCCGAGCGGCGGCCCGATCGATGTGGCGGCGACGCTGCGGGCGGCGTTGCGCTCCCTGGGCGGGCGACGTGGCTGAGCCGCTGGAGCCGGAGTACGGCGGCGAGCGGCTCGTCACCTCCTCGGCCGACGACGTCGAGCGCGCGGCCGAGGCGGCCCTGCGGCCCAAGAGGCTCGACGAGTTCGTCGGCCAGCGGGTGGTGCGCGACCAGCTCTCCCTCGTCCTGCAGGCCGCCCTGGCCCGCGAGGCCTCGCCCGACCACGTGCTGCTGTCCGGCCCGCCCGGGCTCGGCAAGACGACGCTGGCCATGATCATCGCGGCCGAGCTCGGCACGTCCCTGCGCGTCACCAGCGGTCCGGCCATCCAGCACGCGGGCGACCTGGCCGCCGTCCTGTCCTCGCTCGAGGAGGGCGAGGTGCTCTTCATCGACGAGATCCACCGGCTCGCGCGGCCCGCCGAGGAGCTGCTGTACGTCGCGATGGAGGACTTCCGCGTCGACGTCGTCGTCGGCAAGGGCGCCGGGGCCAGCGCGATCCCGCTGGCGCTGCCGCCGTTCACCGTGGTCGGCGCCACCACCCGTTCCGGGCTGCTCCCGGCGCCCCTGCGCGACCGGTTCGGCTTCACCGGCCACCTCGACTTCTACGACGCCGCCGAGCTGGAGCGCGTCATCCTGCGCTCGGCCGGCCTGCTGGGCGTCGACCTGCAGCACGCGGCCGCGCACGAGATCGCCGGCCGCTCGCGGGGCACGCCCCGCATCGCCAACCGGCTGCTGCGCCGCGTGCGCGACTGGGCGCAGGTCCGCGGCGACGGTCGGCTGGACCTGCGTGCCGCCCGCGCCGCGCTCGAGGTGTACGAGGTGGACCCGATCGGCCTCGACCGGCTCGACCGCTCCGTCCTCGACGCCGTCTGCCGCCGGTTCGGCGGCGGGCCCGTCGGCCTCAGCACCCTCGCGATGACCGTCGGCGAGGAGCCCGACACCGTCGAGACCGTCGCGGAGCCGTACCTGGTGCGCGAGGGGCTGCTCGGCCGCACCCCGCGCGGGCGCGTCGCGACGCCCGCGGCCTGGGAGCACCTCGGCCTCGAGCCGCCGCTCGGGGCGTGGGGCGCCCCGCTCGGCGGCACCCTCTTCGACGAGGCCGCCGAGAGCGGCGAGCCGAGCACCTAGACTGGTGCTGCCCGGCCCGCCGACGGTCCGGGCCGGAACTCGACGGGTGCCGTGCTCGTTGGGGCCCGTACGCACAGGTTCGCGAGCAGACGCGGAGCTGTGCCCGGCGTGCCGACCGGCGCGCCCCGACGCCCGCCTGTCGAGCAGCGACGGCCGGGCAGCGACAGACAAGGACGCTCCGTGGACTTCTCCATCATCATTCTCTTCGTGGTCCTCGCCGGCCTCATGTTCTTCATGAGCTCGCGGTCGCGCAAGCAGCAGCGTGCGCAGCAGGAGTTCCGGTCGCAGCTCGCCCCGGGCCAGGAGGTCATGACCGGCTCCGGCCTCTTCGGCACCGTGGTGGAGATCGACGAGAGCAACGACACCGTCACCATCGAGTCGAGCCCCGGGACGCAGACCCGCTGGCTCCGTGCGGCGATCGCCAAGCGTGTCGACACGCCGGTCGAGGACGCCACCGAGGCCGGCGACGAGACCGACGTCACAACCGACCCCACCGCGACCGGTACGATCACCTCCGGCGACGGTCACATCGACGTCCCCGACGACCTGTCGAGCCTGGACACCGCCCAGCGGGAGTACCGGGAGCAGCAGCGTCGCGACGAGGGCGAGACCGGCACCACGAAGTGACAGCACCAGCGACATGGGACGGCGGGCGCTCGCGCCCGTCGGCCTGACGACGCGCCGGTCGGGGTGATCCCGGCCGGCGCCATCACGCGCCGACCCACCGGCGGCGCGCAGACGGGAAGAGACAGAAGTTGGCGAACTCACGCACGAAGCGGTCGCGTCCGGCGCGCACCCTCGTGGTCTTCACGATCCTGACGATCGTCCTGCCGTTCCTCGCCCTCGGCGCCGGCGTCTTCTGGGACGCCAAGTCCGACTCCAACCCGGACGGCGCGAGCTGGGCCCCGGGCCTGGCGCTCGACCTGCAGGGCGGCACGCAGCTGATCCTCAAGGCCGACACCACGGACGGGTCGCAGGTGACGTCGGAGACGATCGACGAGTCGATCAACGTCATCCGGCAGCGCATCGACTCCTCCGGCGTCTCCGAGGCGGAGATCACGGCACAGGGGTCGAAGAACATCGTCGTCGGCATCCCCGGCGAGGTGTCGCAGGAGACCATCGACCTGATCTCCCAGCCCGCCCAGATGCGCTTCCGCCCGGTGCTGACCTATGCGGCGGGCACGCCGACGCCGGAGCCGTCCGCGTCGCCGAGCGGCGACGCCGAGGGCGCGGCCACCGACGACGCGACCTCCGGCGACGCCAAGGACTCGAAGGACGGGAAGTCCGGCGGCGCGAAGGACGACGAGGCCGCGGACACCACGCCGAGCGGCAAGGGCGCCGGCTCCGCCGTGACCCTCCCCTCGGACCTCGGCAAGGCCACGGACCCGACGCCGACGGCGACCGCCACCTCCGGCGACGACGCCACCACGGACCCCTCGCCGGCGACGACGCCGGCCGAGGGCGACGAGACGGGCGACGCGGCCGCGGCATCCGACCCGAGCGACCTCGCGCAGATCACCCCGGAGATCCAGTCGCAGTTCGAGAAGCTCGACTGCACCGACCCGGAGAACCTCAAGGGCGGCGGCGGGGACGACCCCGACAAGCCGCTCGTGACCTGTGACGAGACCGGCGCGGTCAAGTACATCCTCGGCCCGGTGGAGATCGAGGGCACGCACATCTCCAACGCGAGCTCGGGCCTGGTGCCCGGGCCGAACGGCACCACCACCAACGAGTGGGGCGTCTTCCTCGACTTCGACTCGACGGGCGCGAAGCAGTTCCGCGAGACCACGGGTCGCATCGCCACGCTCGAGGCGCCGCGCAACCAGTTCGCCATCGTCCTCGACACCCTGGTGGTCTCGGCCCCGTCGGTCTCGCAGGCGATCACGGACGGCAGCGCCGTCATCTCCGGGTCGTTCACCCGCGACTCGGCCGCGACGCTCGCCAACCAGCTGAGCTTCGGCGCGCTGCCCGTGCAGTACACGGTGGAGAGCCAGGAGGTCATCTCCGCGACCCTCGGCTCCGAGCAGCTGCGCAACGGCCTCATCGCGGGCCTCATCGGCCTCGCGCTCGTGGTCGTGTACTCGCTGCTGCAGTACCGCACGCTGGGCCTGCTCACCGTCGCGTCGCTCGTCGTCGCCGGCGTCATCACCTACCTGTCCATCGCCCTGCTCTCCTGGGGGATGGGCTACCGGCTCTCCCTCGCGGGCGTCGCGGGCCTGATCGTCGCGATCGGCTTCACCGCGGACTCGTTCATCGTGTACTTCGAACGTATCCGTGACGAGCTGCGTGACGGGAGAACTCTGGCCTTCGCCGTCGAGCGCGGCTGGGCCCGCGCGCGGCGCACGGTGCTCGCGGCGAAGGCGGTCAACCTGATCTCCGCGGTCATCCTGTACTTCCTCGCCGTGGGCGGCGTGCAGGGCTTCGCGTTCACGCTGGGCCTGACGACGATCATCGACGTCGCCGTCGTGTTCTGGTTCACGCACCCGATGATGGAGGTCATCACCAAGATCCCGTTCTTCCGGGACGGTCACCTGTGGTCCGGGCTGTCGCCCGAGCGGCTGCGTGCGGGCTCCGGCCCGCGGTACGTGGGTGCCGGGCGGGTCCGGATGCCCGAGCCGGCTGTGGCCGGCGACGCGGCAGCGACCGAGGCCGAGGCCGAGGGCGTGCCCGCCACCACGGGCGCCACGGCGCCCGAGCCGGTGCACAGCGGCGCGCGGCAGGCCCCGGCCCCGGCGACCGACGCGTCGGGCCGTCGCCTGACGATCGCCGAGCGCCGCGCCGCCGAGCGGCGGGCTGCCGCGGCCCAGGAGGCGGAGCCCGACCCCGGGCCCGGCTCCGGACCAGGGGACGGCGCGTCGCCCTCGGCGACCGGTGAGACCACCTCCGGCACGAACGAGGAGAGCCGCTGATGGCCCGCATCAACTTCGCCCAGTGGGGCAACGACCTGTACACGGGCCGTCGGTCCTACCCGATCGTGCAGCGCCGCAAGCGCTGGTTCGCGATCGCCGGCGCGCTCGCGATCGCCTCGATCCTGGTCATCGCGATCAAGGGCCTCACCCTCGGCATCGACTTCCGCGGCGGCACGGAGTTCACCGTGAACAACGCGTCGTCGACCGAGCAGCAGCTCGCGATCGACGCCGTGCATCAGACGCTCCCGAGCGAGGAGCCCCGCGTCGCGATCGTGGGCGGCTCGGCCGTCCGCGTGCAGACGGAGGTCGTGACCCCCGAGCAGGAGTCGGAGATCACCACCGACCTCGCCACGGCGTACGACGTGGAGGCGTCGGAGATCACCACGTCGTTCGTGGGCCCGACCTGGGGCGCGGGCGTCTCGACCCGGGCCCTGTGGGGCACGGTCGTGTTCGTGCTCGCCGCGGCGCTGTTCATGGCGGTGTACTTCCGCGCCTGGCGGATGTCGGTGGCGGCGATCGTCGCGATGCTCGGCGACCTGCTCATCTCCGCCGGCGTGTACGCGGCGATCGGCTGGGAGGTCACGCCGTCGACGATCATCGGCTTCCTGACGATCCTCGGCTTCTCGCTGTACGACAAGATGGTCGTCTTCGACAAGGTCCGCGAGAACACCGCGGACGTGCTCACCCAGACGCGCAGCACGTACGCGGAGCGGGCGAACCTCGCCGTCAACCAGACGCTGGTCCGGTCCATCAACACCTCCGTCGTGGCGCTGCTGCCGGTCGCGAGCATCCTGTTCGTGGGCGCGTTCCTGCTCGGCGCGGGCACGCTGCGCGACCTGTCGCTCTCGCTGTTCGTCGGCATCGCCGTCGGCGCGGCCTCGTCGCTCTTCCTGGCGACGCCGCTCGACGTCGCGCTGCGCGAGCGCGAGCCCCGCATCGCGGCCCACACGAAGTCCGTGCTCGAGGCCCGTGCCGGCCTGGTCGCCGAGGGCGGCCACGAGGCCGAGGTCGAGGCGTACACGACCGGCTCGGCGCAGCTCGTGCCGGGGCAGCACCAGGGCAACAGCGCCCAGCCGCGCCGCAAGCGCACGCGCTGAGGCACGGGGACGACGGGATGACGGACACCTTCGACGGCGTGCCCGGTGACGGCCGGCCGGACGACATCGTGCTCGACGGCCTGCGGGGCCTGGGCTCCGGGCGCGCGGCGGAGGTCCGCGCGCTGATCCGGGACGTGCCGGACTACCCGCACCCGCCGGTCGTGTTCCGGGACATCACCCCGCTGCTCGCGGACGGCCGGGCGCTGGCGGACGTCGTGGAGGCGTTCGCCCGCCTGGTCGACGCGGACGGCGGCGTGGACGTCGTCGCCGGGATGGAAGCGCGCGGGTTCCTGCTCGGCGCGCCGCTCGCCACCAGGCTCGGGGTCGGCTTCCTGCCGCTGCGCAAGGCGGGCAAGCTCCCGCCGCCGGTCGAGCGGGTGGAGTACGAGCTCGAGTACGGCTCCGCCGCCATCGAGCTGCGCACGGGAACACTCGGTGCGGGTGCGCGTGTTTTCATCGTCGACGACGTGCTCGCGACCGGCGGCACGGCGTGCGCGGCCGCCGAGCTCGTGGAACGCTCGGGCGGCCAGGTGGTCGCCCTCGCGTTCCTGCTCGAGCTCGCTGGCCTGGGCGGACGCGGTCGGCTGCCGGGCCGGACGGTCGAGGCTCTGCTGCGCGTGGAGTCGTAGACTTGCCGTCCCGGCCGTCGGCGACCCCGCGGTGGTTGCGGAAGGAGGCGCAGATGAGCGACGAGACGAAGGTCGTGCGCGCCGCCGCCGCGCCCCAGGGATCGGGCCCGTCGGGTCGCGGATCGGGCTCGGGGCGCAGCGTGCGCAACCGGCTGGTGCGGCTCGGGGTGCGCGGCGCCCCGCCCACCACGCCCGCGCTGGAGCCCGTGCTCCAGGCGGTGCGCACCAACCACCCGAAGTCCGACCTGTCGGTGCTCGAGCGCGCCTACGCGACGGCCGAGCGCTGTCACCGCGGCCAGGAGCGCAAGTCCGGCGACCCGTACATCACGCACCCGGTCGCCGTGGCGACGATCCTCGCGGAGCTCGGCTTCGACGGCGCGACCCTCGCGGCCGCGTTGCTGCACGACACGGTCGAGGACACCGACTACGGCCTGGACGAGCTGACCCAGGAGTACGGCGAGGAGATCGCCATGCTCGTCGACGGCGTCACCAAGCTCGACAAGGTGAAGTACGGCGACGCGGCCCAGGCCGAGACCGTCCGCAAGATGGTCGTCGCGATGGCCAAGGACATCCGCGTGCTGGTCATCAAGCTCGCGGACCGGCTGCACAACGCCCGCACCTGGAAGTACGTCTCCGGCTCGTCGGCGCAGCGCAAGGCGCGCGAGACGCTGGAGATCTACGCCCCGCTCGCGCACCGGCTGGGCATGAACACCATCAAGTGGGAGCTGGAGGACCTGTCCTTCCAGACGCTGTACCCCAAGGTGTACGACGAGATCGTGCACCTGGTGGCGGAGCGCGCGCCCGCCCGCGAGGAGTACCTGTCGGTGGTGCGCGAGCAGATCTCCGCCGACCTGCGCAGCGCGAAGATCAAGGCCACCGTGACCGGGCGGCCCAAGCACTACTACTCGATCTACCAGAAGATGATCGTGCGCGGGCACGACTTCGCGGAGATCTACGACCTCGTCGGCACGCGCGTCCTCGTGGACACGGTGCGGGACTGCTACGCGGTGCTCGGCGCGCTCCACGCGCGCTGGAACCCGGTCCCGGGCCGGTTCAAGGACTACATCGCGATGCCGAAGTTCAACATGTACCAGTCGCTGCACACGACGGTCGTGGGCCCGGGCGGCAAGCCGGTCGAGATCCAGATCCGCACGCACGACATGCACCGCCGCGCGGAGTACGGGGTCGCGGCGCACTGGAAGTACAAGCAGATGGCCCCCGCCGGCAAGCCGGGGACCACGGACGACCCCCGCGCCAACGACATGGCGTGGCTGCGCCAGCTCGTCGACTGGCAGCGCGAGACGGCGGACCCGAGCGAGTTCCTCGACTCCCTGCGCTACGAGATCGGCGGCGCGGAGGTGTACGTCTTCACGCCGAAGGGCGAGGTGATGGCGCTGCCCGCCGGCGCCACCCCGGTCGACTTCGCCTACTCGGTGCACACCGAGGTGGGGCACCGCACGATGGGCGCGCGCGTCAACGGCCGCCTCGTGCCGCTCGACTCGACGCTGCAGAACGGCGACACGATCGACATCCTCACCTCGAAGGCGGAGTCGGCGGGCCCCTCGCGCGACTGGCTCGCGTTCGTGAAGTCGGCGCGCGCCCGCAACAAGATCCGCCAGTGGTTCACCAAGGAGCGGCGCGAGGAGGCGATCGAGCAGGGCAAGGACGCCATCACGAAGGCGATGCGCAAGCAGAACCTGCCCATCCAGCGCCTGCTCAGCCACGAGGCGCTCGTGGGCCTGGCGAACGACATGCGCTACGCCGACGTGTCCGCGCTGTACGCGGCCGTCGGCGAGGGGCACGCCTCGGCGCCGCACGTCGTCGACCTGCTCGTGAAGTCGCTCGGCGGCGAGGAGGGCACCGAGGAGGACGCGGCCGAGGCCGCGCGCCCCGGGACCCCGACCCGCCGGGGGCGCACCGGCGACCCCGGCATCGTGGTCAAGGGCGTCGACGACATCTGGGTCAAGCTCGCCAAGTGCTGCACGCCGGTGCCGGGTGACTCGATCGTCGGCTTCGTGACCCGCGGTGCGGGCGTGAGCGTGCACCGCGCGGACTGCGCCAACGCCGAGCAGCTGGCGAAGGCCCAGCCGGAGCGCATGGTGGACGTGAGCTGGACGACGGGCGCCAACACCATGTTCCTCGTGCAGATCCAGGTCGAGGCCCTCGACCGGTCCCGCCTGCTGTCCGACGTCACGAAGGTGCTGTCGGACTACCACGTCAACATCCTGTCGGCCACGGTCTCCACGTCGTCCGACCGGATCGCGATCTCGAAGTTCGTCTTCGAGATGGCCGAGCCCGGGCACCTGCAGCAGGTGCTCACCGCGGTGCGCAAGGTCGACGGCGTGTTCGACGTCTACCGCATCACCGGGACGAAGGTGGCCGAGGTGCACCAGGCGCAGGAGTCCGCCGGCGCCTGACCGGAGGCCCGACTGGCGGCGGCCCCGTGCCCGGAGGTGCCCGTCGCACCCGCGGAGTAGGTTCGCCAGCATGACGCTGCCGCTCGAGCCGCCGGTGCTGCCCATGCTCGCCAAGTCGGTGCCGGACGTGCCCGACCAGCCGGACGGCGAGCCCACCTGGGTGTACGAGCCGAAGTGGGACGGTTTCCGGGCGCTCGTCTTCCGCGACGGCGACGACGTGCGGATCGACTCCCGCAACGCCCGCCCGATGCAGCGCTACTTCCCGGACGTCGTCGACGCCGTCCTCGACGCGCTGCCGCCGCGGTGCGTCGTCGACGGAGAGATCGTCGTCGCGCGGCCCGGTGACGAGGCGTCGGGCCGGTCCGCGCACCTCGACTTCGACGCCCTGGGGCAGCGCATCCACCCGGCGGAGTCGCGGGTGCGGATGCTTGCTTCCGAGACGCCGGCGAGCCTCGTCGTCTTCGACCTCCTCGCGCTGGGGGACGACGACCTGTCCGGGCGCCCGCTGGGCGAGCGGCTGGCCGCGCTCGACGGGCTGGGGCTCGCCGGACCGCAGGTGCACGCGACGCCCCGCACGCAGGACGCCGCCGTCGCCCGGGACTGGTTCGCGACGTTCGAGGGCGCCGGCCTCGACGGGGTGGTCGCCAAGCGGCTCGACGACGCGTACCAGCCGAACAAGCGAGCGCTGCTGAAGATCAAGCACGCCCGGACGGCCGACGTCGTCCTGGCCGGCTACCGGCTGCACAAGACGTCGACGCCCGAGAACCCCCTGATCGGGTCGCTCCTGCTCGGGCTGTACGCCGACGCCGACGACCCCGCCAGCCTCCAGTTCGTGGGCGTCTCGGCCTCGTTCCCCGCCGCCCGCCGCGCCGCGCTGCACGCCGAGCTCGCTCCGCTGGTCGTCCAGCCCGGCAGCGAGGACGCCGCCGCGCACCCCTGGGCGAACTGGCAGGACCCGGCCGTCGCCGACGGCAGCACGGGGGAGCGGCGCCCCGGCGCCCAGTCGCGCTGGAGCGCGGGCAAGGACCTCTCCTTCACCCCGCTGCGGGTGGAGCGGGTGCTCGAGGTCGGGTACGACCACATGGAGGGCAGCCGGTTCCGGCACACCGCGCAGTTCAAGCGCTGGCGGCCCGATCGCGACCCGGCGTCGTGCACGTACGCGCAGCTCGAGGAGCCGGTCGGCTACGACCTCGCCGGCCTCCTGCCCGGGGCCCCGGGTACGGCCTGACCGCTGGCCGGTCCCGCCGATGAGTCGGGGCGGGCGCCCGGGTCTACGGACCATGGGAACCCTCAGGTACGGACTGATGAGCTGCTCGCTCGACGGCTACGTGGCCGACGCCGACGGCGACTTCTCCTGGAGCGCGCCGGACGAGGCCGTGCACGCCTTCATCAACGACCGGGTGCGGGACGTGCAGACGTTCGTCGTGGGCCGGACCATGTTCGAGACCATGCGCGTGTGGGACACGTGGCCCCCGGGGCAGAGCGACGCCACGGACGAGTTCGCCGAGATCTGGCGCGGGATCGACAAGATCGTCTGCTCCGACAGCCTCGACGCCGTCGACGCGCCCCGCACCACGCTCCAGCCCCGGCTCACGACGGCCCGCCTCGCCGAGATCGCGGCGGCCGCGGACGGCGCCGTCGAGGTGTCCGGCCCGACGACGGCCGCCGACGCCCTGCGGGCCGGGCTGGTCGACGAGATGACGGTCCGCGTCGTGCCGCACGTCGCCGGCGGCGGGCTCCGCCTGCTCCCCGACGGGATGCGGGCCGACCTCGTGCGCGCCGAGTGCGTCCCGCTCGACGACGGGTCGGTCTTCCTGCGCTACACCCGCCCCTGAGCGTGGTGGGCGGTCAGGACCGCTTGCGGTCCGTGTCGCGGCTGGGCTGCACCCGCTTGGGCTCGCCGGGCATCTTGGGGTACTCGGGGGGATAGGGCAGGTCGCCCAGCCCGTGCTCCTCCTCGTCGCGGCGGGCGAGCTCGAGGGCCGAGTCCAGCGAGCAGTCGAGCGCGGGGTCGCGGTCGGCGCGCAGGGGCGCGAACAGGTCGCCGCGCTCGGCGAACCGCGCGGGCACGGTGGTGACGTCGAAGTCGTCCGGATGGACCTCGCCGACCTCGTCCCACTCGAGCGGGGTGGAGACGGTGGCGCGCTTGTTGGCGCGCACGGAGTACGCCGACGCGATGGTGCGGTCCCGCGCCATCTGGTTGTAGTCGACGAAGATCTTCTCGCCCCGCTCCTCCTTCCACCACTTGGTGGTGACCTGGTCCGGCAGGCGCCGCTCCAGCTCCCGGCCGACGGCGATCGTGGCACGGCGCGCCTGCTGGAACGACCAGCGCGGCGCGAGCGGCACGAAGACGTGCAGGCCCCGCCCGCCGGACGTCTTGGGATAGCCCGTGAGGCCGAGCTCGGTGAGCAGGTCGCGCAGGTGGGGTGCGACGGTGGCGGCGTCGTCGAACGTGGTGCCCGGTTGCGGGTCGAGGTCGATGCGGAGCTGGTCCACGGCCTCGACGTCGTCGCGACGCACGGGCCACGGGTGGAACGTGAGGGTGCCGAGGTTCGCCGCCCACGCGACGACGGCCAGCTCGGTGGGTGCCACCTCGTCGGCGGTGCGCCCGCTCGGGAAGGCGATGGTGGCGGTCTCCACCCAGTCCGGCGCGCCCTGGGGGAGACGCTTCTGGTAGAACGCGTCGCCGCGGTTGTCCGCGCGCGTGGCCATCACGGCCTCGGGCCACCAGCCCTTCGGCCAGCGCTCGAGCGTGGTCGGCCGGTGCAGCAGGGCGCCGAGGATGCCGTCGCCCACGGACAGGAAGTACTCGACGATCTCGCGCTTCGTGAGGCCCGGGCGGTCGGGCAGCTCCGGGAAGACGACGCGGTCGGGGCTGGAGACGCGGACGGCGCGTCCTGCGGCGTCGAGCTCGACGGCGGGTGCGGCGGGGGCCATGCGCCTCAACCTAGGGCAGGCCGACGGGTGCCGCACGGAGGACAGCCGGTGGCCCGGACCGCGCGAGGTCCAGCACGGCACGCGCCCGCGGCCGCCCCACCGCGCGCGCCCGGCGCTCCAGCAGCCGCGCCGCGTCGTCGAGGTCCAGCCCGCAGGCGTCCGCGAGGACCCGGGCGAGGCCCGCGGCCGTCCCGTCGCCGGGGACGTGCAGGGCGACGTCGACGACGGTGCGCAGCGGGGTCGTCACGCGCACCCGGCCGAGCTCCTGGGTGTCGCCGCGCAGCAGCGGGGCCTGCCACACGAGGCCTGCGCCCCAGACCTCCGGGCGGTGCCCCCCGGCGGGGTATGTGACGTCGAGGCAGTCCGCCGCCTCGGCCGCCGCGGGCCGACCGGCGTGCACCCATGCGGCGCTGCGGCCCGCGAGGACCCCGCCGGTCGGGAGCTCGGCCGCGAGCAGCGCGGCACGCAGGGCCGGGGGCACCGGCGTCCCGGCGGCGACGGCCGCGTCCCCGCGGAGCACCTCGAGGGCGCCGTCGCGCACCAGCACGTGCCACGCCGCGCGCCCGCCGACGTCGTGCGGTCGCACCAGCGGGCCGGCGCCGCGCGGCGGCGGCGCGATCAGCGCCCCGAGCCGGGCGACGCCGGCGTCGGCGGCGTGCGGGGAGCGGGGGAGAGAGGTCGAGACGGCGAAGGGGCCCACGACCGGAACGTATCCGGTCGCGGGCCCCTGCGGGCGCGGCCTGTGGACGGCCGCTCGCGCGAGGCGCGCAGCGTCAGCCGCGGGTTTCCTCGGCGGCGCGCACCACCTGCTCCAGCCACGCGCGGCGGGCGGCGAGGGCGGTCTCGGCCTCCTCGACCCGGCGGGCGTCGCCGGACTCCCGGGCCGCGGCGAGGTCGCGCTCGAGGCCCTCGATGGCCGCCTCGAGCTGAGCCGCCGCGCCCTCGGCCCGCGCGCGGGTCTCGGGGTTGGTGCGGTCCCAGCGGGCCTGCTCCGCGGTGCGGACGGCCGTCTCGACCGCGCGCATGCGCCCCTCGACGCGCTGCACGTCGCCGCGGGGCACCTTGCCGGCGTCCTCCCACCGCTCCTGCAGGTCGCGCAGCGCGGCCTTCGCAGCGGCGAGGTCCGTCACCGGCAGCAGGGCCTCCGCCTCGACGAGCAGCGCCTCCTTGACCACGAGGTTCTGGCCGTACTCGGCGTCGATCGCGGCGTTCTCCGCGTCCCGCGCCCCGAAGAAGGCGTCCTGCGCGGCCCGGAACCTGGCCCACAGTGCGTCGTCGTCCTTGCGGCTGGCTCGGCCGGCGGCCTTCCAGCGCGCCATGAGGTCGCGGTAGGCCGCGGCGGTGGCGCCCCAGTCGGTGTGGTCCTTGAGGGCCTCCGCCTCGGCGACGAGCTTCTCCTTCTCGGCCTTGGCGGCGCTGTTGCGCTGCTCCAGGTCCGCGAAGAAGTGCCGGCGCTCACGGTCGAACGCGGTGCGGGCGTGGCTGAACCGCTTCCAGAGGGCCTCCTCCGTCGGGCGGTCGATGCGCGGCCCGTTGCGCTGCGCGTCCTTCCACTGGTCGAGCAGGCCGCGCAGCTCCTCGCCCGCCGGGCGCCACTGCATCTTGGCGGGGTCGGTGCCGGCGATCTTCTCGGCGGACTCGACGATCGCCGTGCGGGCCGCGACGGCCTCCGCCTTGGCGGCGGCGCGCTCCTGCTCGAGCGCCGCACGACGCTCCCCCGCACGGGCCCCGAGGCCCTCGACGCGGGCTCGCAGGGCGTCCAGGTCGCCGACGGCGGCCGGCTCGCCGGTCTCCTCGGCGAGCTTCGTGAGGGTCTGGTCGATCTCGCGCACGGACAGGTCGGCGCTGTCGAGACGCGTCTCGAACAGGGCGACCTTGGCGTCGAGGTCGAGGTAGCGGCGCACGTAGAGGCTCATCGCCTCCGAGGCGTCGACGCCCGGGAACTGGCCGACCTGGCGCTCGCCCGCGGCCTCCCGCACGTACACGGTGCCGTCCTCGTCCACCCGGCCGAACGCCTCGGCGGCGGCGGCCTGGGCGGCGTCGTGGGCGGGCGGCGCGACCGGCGTCACCGGGGTGGCGGCCTCGGCCGGCGGGATGTCCGCCGGCGTCGGCGCGGCCGGACGGCGCACGGCCGAAGGCTTGGGCGCGCCCGGGCGGGGCTTCGGCACCGCCGACGGCTTGGGCGCCGCGGGCTTCGTCGGGGCCGGGGCAGGCGTCGGGGTCGGCTCGACCTGAGCAGCCTCGACCTGAGCAGCCTCGACCGGTGCGGCCTCGGGCTCGGGGGCGGACTCAGCTGCCTGGGGCTCGGCGGCCGCCTCGGGCTGATCGGCGGTCTCGGCGGGCTCCGAGGTCTCGGCCGCAGGGGAGTCCGTGGCGGCGGCCTCGGCTGCCGGCTCCGACGTCGCCTCGGTCGCCTCGGGCGTGGCGTCCGTCTCCGTGGCCTCGGGCTCCGTGGTCACGGCGGCCTCGGCGGCGGGCTGCTCGTCGTCGGCCGGGGCAGGCGGGGTCGCCTGGTCCGGGGTCGTCTGCGATGGAGTCTCGGCCGTCTCCTCGGTGCCGGCCGGGGTCTCCTCGGGGCCGGTCGAGCCGGGGGTGCTCTCGCTCACTGGGTCTCCACTCCTTCGATGATGACGGGGGTCTGGGGGGCGCCGTCGCCGGCCCCACCCTCGACGCCCTCGTCAGCGACTGCCTGGACGGCGTCCAGGCCGGACGTGACGGTGCCGAGCACCGTGTACCCGCCCGCGGCGTCGGACGGGATGGTCGAATCCTGGTACACGATGAAGAACTGCGAGCCCATCGACTCGCCGTTGCCGCCCTGGCGGGCCATCGCGATGGTCCCCGCGGGGTACACGTCGTCCTTCGGGGCGTTCTCGATCGGGCCGTACGAGTAACCCGGGCCACCGGTGCCGGTGCCCGTGGGGTCGCCGCACTGCAGCACGTAGATGCCGGAGGTGGTGAGGCGGTGGCACGGGGTGTCGTCGTAGTACCCCTGCGTCGCGAGCGACACGAAGCTCGCGACCGCCTGCGGGGCGGCGGCGCCGTCCAGCTCCACGACGACCGGCGACTCGGTGCCTCCCGCGCACAGGTCGATCGTCGCGGTCCAGGTGCGGTCCTCAGCGGCCGACGGGTCGGGCAGGTCGCCGCCGGAGCGGGCCTCGGTCGAGGCGGCGGGGCAGTCCCCGGCGGCCTGCGGCGTCGGGGAGGTGGCGGGGTTCGCGGCGCCGCCGAGGTTCGCGATCACGAAGCCGCCGCCCACCAGGGCGAGCACGGCCACGATCGCCACGATCGCGAACATCCGCTGCCGGCGGGCACGCGCCTGCGCCTGCCGCTGCTCCCACTTCTCCTGCCGCTTGCGGGCGTAGTCACGCTCGCGCTTGGTGGCCGCCACCGTCGGGGGCACCTCCTCGGTCGTCCCGTCTCGCACGGGAACTTCCGCGCGCGGAGGACAGTCTAGAGGTCGGGACGCAGGTCACACCCGCAGGGACGACCGCCCCGCCGCACGGAGCGCGGACGCTAGCGTGGGCGGCGTGCAGATCCTCCTCGTCGTCGCCCCCGTGTTCGCCACCAACTGCTGCGTCGTGGTCGCCGGCACCGACGGGCGGGACGCGGACTGCGTGGTCGTCGACGCCGGCGCCGGGACCGCGCCGGGGATCGAGCGCCTGGTCGCCGAGCGGGGCCTGACGCCCCGAGCCGTCCTCGCCACGCACGGGCACGTGGACCACACCTGGGACGCGGCCGCGCTGTGCGAGCGGTACGACGTGCCGCTGCGCCTGCACGCCGCCGACGCCTACCGGCTCGACGACCCGTTCGGCACGCTCGGGTCGACGACCGGTGCTGACGTCGCCGACCGGGGCGTCAGCAGCGCCCTCGCCCAGGCGCTCGCGGCGTCGGGGCACCGACCGGAGGACTACCGCGCCCCGGCGGTCGTCGAGCCGTTCGACGACGCCGACGGCGAGCTCGTCGCGGGTGAGGTCCGGCTGCAGGCGCTGCACGCCCCCGGGCACACGGAGGGTTCCACCCTCTACGTCGCGGGCGACGTCGTCCTCGCCGGCGACGTCCTGTTCGCGGGCGGCGTGGGCCGCACCGACCTGCCGGGCGGGGACCCGGCGACGATGGCCCGCACGCTGCGCGACGTCGTCGGCCGGCTCGACCCCGCCCTCGACGTCGTGCCCGGGCACGGCCCGACCACGACCGTGGGCCGCGAGCTCGCCACCAACCCGTACCTGCGCTGACGCGCCCCGCCACGGGCGCGGACGGCGCGCGGACGGGGCGCGGACGGCGCGCGGACGGGGGCGCCGGACGGCCCCGCAGTCTGGGAAGATGTGCGCATGGCACGCCCCACCCCGCTCTCCGGCTTCCCCGAATGGCTCCCCGACGGTCGCGTCGTGGAGCAGCACGTGCTCGACACGCTGCGGCGCACCTTCGAGCTGCACGGGTTCGCCGGCATCGAGACGCGGGCCGTGGAGCCTCTCGACCAGCTGCTGCGCAAGGGCGAGACCTCCAAGGAGGTCTACGTGCTGCGGAGGCTTCAGGAGGAGGTCGAGGCCGGCACGTCCGTGGACCGCGCCGAGAACAAGAACGAGAAGCAGCTCGGCCTGCACTTCGACCTCACCGTCCCGTTCGCGCGCTACGTGCTGGAGAACGCCGGCCGCCTCGCCTTCCCCTTCAAGCGCTATCAGATCCAGAAGGTCTGGCGCGGGGAGCGCCCCCAGGACGGCCGCTTCCGCGAGTTCGTCCAGGCCGACATCGACGTCGTCGGCGCGGGCGAGCTCCCGTACCACTACGAGGTCGAGCTGCCGCTGGTGATGGCCGAGGCGCTCGGCGCGCTGCGCGACGTCGGCGTGCCCGAGGTCCGCATCCTCGTGAACAACCGCAAGGTCGCCGAGGGCTTCTACCGAGGCCTCGGCCTCGAGGACGTCGAGGGCGTCCTGCGCCAGGTCGACAAGCTTGACAAGGTCGGGCCCGACGCCGTCGCCGAGCTCCTGCAGGCCGAGCAGGGCGCCACGCCCGAGCAGGCCAAGGCCTGCCTCGAGCTCGCCGCCATCTCCGGCGAGGACGTCGGCGTCGTGGAGCGCGTGCGGGCGCTCGCGGCGTCCTACGACGCCGGCACGGAGCTGCTGGAGACCGGGCTCGGTGAGCTCGCTGCCCTCATCGAGGCCGCGGCGCGCCGGGCGCCCGGGGTCGTGGTGGCGGACCTCAAGATCGCCCGGGGGCTCGACTACTACACGGGGTCCGTGTACGAGACGGTGCTCGTGGGCCACGAGCAGCTCGGCTCGATCTGCTCCGGCGGCCGGTACGACACCCTCGCCTCCGACGGCAAGAACACCTACCCGGGCGTCGGGCTGTCGATCGGGGTCTCGCGCCTCGTCTCGCGGCTCCTGTCCGCGGGCCTCGTCGCCGCGACGCGCGGCGTTCCCACGGCGGTCCTCGTCGCGGTGAGCGACGAGGAGCACCGGGCGCAGTCCGACGCCGTCGCCACCGCGCTGCGGGCGCGCGGCGTCCCGGCCGACGTCGCGCCCACCGCGGCGAAGTTCGGCAAGCAGATCAAGGTCGCCGACCGCCGCGGCATCCCCTTCGTCTGGTTCCCCACCGGCCCGGGCGTCGAGGGGGAGCCGGTGGCCGACGCGCTCGCCGGCCAGGTCAAGGACATCCGCACGGGCGAGCAGGTGGACGCGCACGCGGCGTCCTGGGCCCCGCCGGCCGAGGACCTGCACCCGCGCGTGGTGCCGGCCGCCGCCCAGGCCTGAACGGGGCCCGGATCCCGGGCCCGCCGGGTCGTCACGCCTCGATGAGCGCGACGACGTTGCGCGCGGGGTCGCGGAACCACGTGATCGTCGGGCCCTGGCGCGGGTCGTCGCTGCGGACCACGCCGTCCGCGTCCTGCGCGAAGCCGGGGTAGCGCACCAGCTCGACCCCGGCGTCGTGCAGGTCGGTCGCCGCGGCGGCGACGTCGGGCACGACGAGGTTGAGGACCGTGTGGCTGGCGGGCTCGTGCGCGTCGCCCTTGGGGTAGACGAACACCGGGGTGCCGCCGGTGACGTCGAGCTCCAGCCCCATCGGCGTGCGTCGCGCCGCGAGCCGCAGGGTGTCGCGGTAGAAGGCCTCGGCGGCGTCGAGGTCGTCGACGGAGAAGCTGCTGAACGCGCGCTGCACGGTGAACACGGGTGACTCCCTCGGGTCGGTGACGGCCCGACGGTCCGGGCCCTGGGTGGTGGACCCCGCGCGCCGCGGGAACTGATCGGGGGACTCCCCGCGGGGGTTGTCCCCCCGGCACCCTGAGGCGCCCCTGAGAATCACCCTGAACTTGGGCCTGACCTGGCCGGACGGCGCGTCGGAGCCGCTACGGTGGCGCCCGTGAGCATCTACGTCGTCCTGTCCCGCAGCAGCACCGTCCTGTCCCGGACGATCCGTCTGGCGACGCGCGACGAGTACACCCACGCGGCCCTGGCCCTCGACGCCGACCTCGAGCTGATGTTCAGCTTCGGGCGCCGCCGCGCGGGCAACCCGTTCGTGGGGTGCTTCAAGCGCGAGCGGCTCGACGACGACCTGTACCGCGACATGCCGGTGCTGCCCGGCGTCGTGCTCGAGGTGCCGGTGACCGCCGCCCAGCGCGAGGCCGTCTGCGGGCAGGTCGCCGAGTTCCTCCTCGACAGCCACACCTACACGTACAACGCCCCGGGCCTCGTGAGCGGACTGTTCGGCCGCGGCTCCGAGGACGACCGGCGGTTCTTCTGCTCGGAGTTCGTCTACCAGGTGCTGCACGGCGCCGGCGTGGCGGACCTCGGCCTGCCGCGCTGGAAGGTCCGCCCGCAGACGCTGCTCCAGGTGCCGGGCGAGGTCGCCTTCCGCGGCGACCTCAAGCGGTACGTCGCCCAGCGCGGCCCGGCGCCCGCCGCGGCCTCGCTCGCGTTCCGCTGGCCCGTGCCCGCCTGACCGTGCCCGCCTGACCGCGCGCTCCAGCGCGCGCCCAGGGTGGCGTGGGACCGTGGAGCGATGCCGCACCGAGTCTTCCTTCACGTGGGCGCGCCCAAGTCCCGCGGGCGAAGCGGGGCGGCGACCTGTCGCCGCTGGTGGACGGGCTCGTGGTGACCCACGCGCTCGCCCCCCGGAGCTCCGCGGCGATCACCGTGGGACCCGACGACCTGCCCTGGGTGACCGAGCGCAGCGCCGCCTGGGTCGCGTGGCTGCGGGAGCGTGGCGTCGCCGTGCACGGCGACCTGGACGACCTGCTCCCCGGGGAGCCCCCGGACGACTGGACGGACCCGGACGCGCCGCGGCCCCGGCAGGTCGCCGCGGCGGCCCTCGACGTCGTGGAGGTGCTCCTCGCCGAGGTGCACGACCGGCCGGCGCCCCTGCGCGAGCGGCTGCGCCGCGCGGTCTCCCGCGCCCGCGGCTGAGCGACCGTCCGGTCCCGGTGCTGGGCCCAGGGCTGGACACGGGGCTGGACACGCGCGTCGAACACGTGTTCGAATGATGCGGTGCGATGGGACGGGCAGGCGATCGAGGCGGACGACGGCGCGCTGCCGGGGCTGGAGCGGTCCCGGCTGGGGCGGCTCGGACTCGTGCGCAGCGTGCGGACGCCGGAGTTCGCCGACGTCACGTTCCACGAGGTGATGGCCAAGAGCGCGCTCACCAAGGTGCCCGCCGCGTCGCGCATGCCCTTCGGCTGGACGGTCAACCCCTACCGCGGCTGCAGTCATGCCTGCCGCTACTGCACCAGCCCCGACACGCTCGTCCTGATGGCCGACGGCCGCCAGCAGCCGATTCGCGACGTCCGGGTGGGCGACAAGGTCGTGGGCACCGTCAGCGTCGGCGCATCTCGACGCTATGCCGAGACGTCGGTCGCTGCCGCGTGGCGCGTGGTCAAGAGGGCGTACCGCGTGACGTTGGCCGACGGGACGGAGATCGTCGCGAGCGGTGACCATCGCTTCCTCACGAGGGAGCGCGGGTGGAAGCACGTCGCGCGGCCGGAGCGGGGCACGCCGCAGCGCCCCTACCTGACGACGAAGAACGCCCTGATGGGGTTCGGCCTGGGCATGCCGACGACCGCGCGGTCCGAGCCGGGCGAGTCTCGTGAGTACCGTCTCGGCTACCTCACCGGCATGATTCGCGGTGACGGGATGCTCCTCGACAAGGCCTACCGGTCGGACGACGGACGAACCCGGCGCGTGACGCACTTCCGGCTCGCGCTGACCGACGCGGAGGCTCTGAACCGCTCGGCCGAGTACCTCGTACTCGAAGGGATCGCGCTCAAGCGGCGTCCTTTCAGTCCGGCGACCCCGACGAGGCGTGCCATGGACTGCATCCACTCAGGCCGTCGTGCGGACCACGAGGCGATCCACCGCATCATCAGGTGGCCCGAAGCGCCCGTCGACGAATGGAAGCGCGGGTTCCTCGCAGGGATCTTCGACGCCGAGGGGTCGTGCTCGCGAGGCGTCCTGCGCATCGCCAACGGCGACGAGGAGATCCTCGCTCGGACGAGCGCCTACCTGGACGACCTCGGTGTGCCGAACGTCCGGGAGCGAGCGCGTGCGAACGGCGTCGCCACCGTACGGGTCACCGGAGGTCTCGCGGCCCGGCGTCGCTTCTTCCACGCCGTCGGCCCCGCGATCACACGGAAGCTGACCATCCTCGGCGACGCGGTCAAGACCACCAGCGACCTCAGGGTGGTGAGCGTCGAGGACCTCGGCGTCGAGCAGGAGATGGTCGACATCACCACCGGGACCGGAGACTTCATCGCCAACGGCGTCATCTCGCACAACTGCTTCGCCCGCCCCACGCACGAGTACCTCGACCTGGACGCCGGCCGGGACTTCGACTCCCAGGTGGTCGTGAAGATGAACGTCGACGCCGTGCTGCGCACGGAGCTGGAGCGGCCGTCGTGGCGGCGGGAGCCGGTGGCGCTCGGCACCAACACCGACCCCTACCAGCGGGCGGAGGGGCGCTACCGCCTCATGCCGGGGATCATCGGGGCGCTCGCGGACTCGGGCACGCCGTTCTCCATCCTCACCAAGGGCACGCTGCTGCGGCGCGACCTGCCCCTGATCGCCGACGCGGCGCGGCGGGTGGAGGTGGGGCTCGGCGTGTCCCTCGCCTTCGCGGACGAGGAGCTGCAGCAGGCGGTCGAGCCCGGCACGCCCACGCCGCGGGCCCGTCTCGACCTGATCCGGGCGGTGCGGGCCGCGGGGCTGCCCTGCGGCGTCATGGTGGCGCCCGTGCTGCCGTGGCTCACCGACTCCCGCGACCACCTGCGGCGGCTGCTCGACGCGGTGGCGGACGCCGGCGCGACGGGCGTCACCGTGGTGCCGCTGCACCTCAAGCCGGGCACCCGCGAGTGGTACCTGCAGTGGCTCGAGCGCGACCACCCGCGCGTCGTGGCGGGCTACGGCCGGGTGTTCTCCCGCGGCACCTACGCCCTGGAGGCGTACCGGCAGTGGCTGTGGGACCGGGTGGAGCCGCTGCTGGTCGAGCGGGGGTTCGGTTCCTCCGGGCACCGCGCGCGGTCGGGCGCCACCGGCCGGTTCCCCCACGAGCTGCGCCCGCACGACGAGGGCGACTATCCCGCTGGCTCCATCGTCGAGCACCGGACGGCTCCGGCAGGGCGAGCCTCGGAGCCGGAGGAGCTCCTGTTCTGATCCGACGTCCCGTGTGGCCGCCCCGTGCTGTCGTCCCGGGCGGCGTCGTCCGACCTGGGCGCCGTCAGGCGACCGGTGCCACCTGCAGGATCTGCGTCCGCGCGATCGCCCGGTCGCGGACGTCGAGCTGCGCCGTCCGCTCGGGGTCGGCCATGTACGCCGCGAGGGCCTCCTCGTCCGGCATCTCGATGACCTGCACCTCGGTGGGGTCCTCCCCGCTCGCGCCGGCGAGGGTGCGGACCCGCGAGACGACGCGGCCGCCGTGCCGGGGGACCAGCGCGAGCACCTCCGACTCGTAGGAGGTCAGGAGGTCGGCCTCGCCCGGGGCGGCCCACAGCAGCACGGCCAGCGTGACCGGGCGTGCGTCGGCGCTCACGACGCGCCGTCGACGAGCCGCGCGGGGAAGCCTCCGGTCGCGACCGGCCCCCACCGCTCGATCGTGATCCGCACGACGCTCTTGCCCTGGCGCAGCATCGCCTCGCGGTACTCGTCCCAGTCGGGGTGCTCCTGGCCGGCGGCGGCGCGGTAGTACTCCACGAGCGGCTCGACGGAGTCCGGGACGTCGATCACCTCGGCCGTGCCGTCCACCTGCACCCACGCGTCGTCGAAGTCGTCCCCGAGCGCGAGGAACGACGCCTGCGGGCGGTGCCGCAGGTTCACCGCCTTGGCGCGGTCGGGGTACGTCGACACGACGACGCGCCCAGCATCGTCGACGCCGAACGTCACGGGGCTGAGCTGCGGCGTGCCGTCGGTGCGGGTGGTGACGAGCACGCCGTGGCGGCGGGCGCGCAGGAGGTCGAGCAGCTCGTCGCGCTCGACGCGGGTGGTGGTGGCGATCCGCGGTGCCATGGGGGCCCTTCGTTCGTGGTGGTGCGCAGCGAGCACGTCGCGCGGGGGAGGGAATGGTCAGGGGAGTGCGGGCGCCGCGCCGGGGGCGGGAACGTCGTCCGCGGCGTCGCCGGGGGCGCTCATGAGCCACTCGGTGGCGAACAGAACCTTGTCGGTGAGCCCCAGCATGGCCTGGCGGATCTCCGCGTGCGGGGTGGAGAAGGCGAGGCGCGCGACGGCCTGGGCACCGGGCGCGGGCGCCCAGTAGTCGACGAGGAGCAGCGGGACGTCCTGGCCGCCGAGCTCGGCCGAGCCCGGGGCCACGCGGACGTGCCGCAGGAACGGCCCGGAGAGGGTGTCGGTGACGGTGAGCTCGTCGTCGGGGCCGAGCCGCGGCTCGAGCCGGTCGTGGATGCGCTGCAGATGTGTGACGCCGCCCGCCTCGGGGCCGAGGTCGTGCCAGTACAGCGTGAGGTTCAACGCGAGGGCCGCGTCCTTGCCGGGCAGGGTCAGGTAGGCCATGGCCTGCCCGCCCGCGGCGGCGGCCTTCGTGGCGACGGCGGTGAGCTGGTCGCGCAGGTCGCGCCGCAGCGCGGCCCCGCGGTCGCCCAGCGCGGCGCCCTGCTGCTTGACGACCGCGCGGATCTGCAGGTCCCGCTGGGCCTCGTCCTCCAGGTCGATGAGCGCCCAGTGGTCGGGCAGGTTCAGCTCGATGCCGATGCCGCGCGACCCGCCGGCCTCCTCCACGCTGGCCATCGCCTGCAGGCCCTCGATGCTGATGCCGGCGCCCGTGCTGTCGGCGAGGCCGGTCGCGTCGGCGTCGTCCCCCGGCCCGAGCGCGGCGGCCAGCTCGGCGACGCCCAGGGTCATGGCGTGCGCGCTACCGGGGTCGACGACGACGCGGTCGAGCGCCGCCCCGTGCCGGCGCAGGAACGGGACCAGGGAGTCGCGGCGCCGGAGGCTGTACGCGCGCCCCGGGTCGTCCGCGAGGAAGGACTCGAGGGCCACCGGCGAGGAGAACAGGCCGAGCATGTAGGGGCGCTCCCCGTCCTCGGGCGCCGGGAAGACGCGCACCTGCGGCGTCTCGTCGTCGCGCGGCAGCACGGGGACGACCACCGGGTCGTCCCGCAGGGCACGGCCGACGGCGACCGGGTCCGCGGCGGCGAGGGCCACGGCGAGGGCGCTGGGGCTCGCGCCGGGCCGACCCGTTCCGTCGGGGGCTCCGGAGGAGGCGGGGGCGTGCGAGGCGTCCGTCATGGTCGATCAGGTCTCCTGGGTCGGGGACGGGGCGTAGACGTCAGCGCCAGCGGACGTCGAACCCGGTCACGTCGTCCCACGCGGTGACGAGGTGCCCGGGGGTGACGGCGTCGGCGACGTCGTGCATGGCGTCGAGGTCCATCTCCCCGAGGAGGGTCCACGAGGTCAGGACGTTGGGGGTCGGGTCGAACGGGCGGCCGGCGTGCTTCTCGTACTTGGCCGCGTACCAGCCGATGAGCTCGGGGGCCGTGTCCACCTCGACGTAGCACTCGCCGCCGTTGTCGAAGTCGAGCCGGAAGTCCAGCGACGTGCCGCTCTCGAACGCCCTGACGTCGCGGACGCTGAACGGCTGCGTGGCCTGGGTGACGTGGGCCGCGTCGACGCACGCGTCGGGGTCGGGCGCGGCCACGAGGGTGACGATCCTGTATGCCATAGCGGTGCAACGATCCTTCCGGTCACATGTTGTCGAGCTCGTCGAGCACGTACGTGATGCTCAGCCCCTGATTGTCGCGGAGCCACTCGTCCTTCATCGTCTGCTTGGGGTCCAGGCCCACCTTGCCCGACTTGGTCTCGACGACGCCGAGGAAGTCGCCGTTCTTGTTCCAGGCCGAGATGTCGTAGATCCGGTCCCCGAACGGCGTCCCGTACGTGTTGATCGCCGCGTCGTCGGCGTCCGTCAGCACCCGCTGCCCGCGCTGCCGCAGGAAGTCGGCCACGTGGTCGCGGTACGCGTCGCCCACGAGCTTGTTCATCCGCACCCCGGTGGGCAGACGGTGCGCGGCGTTGTGGACCAGGACGGGCAGGTCGCCGGCGAGGACGTAGTAGTTGTGGTGGGTCTCGACGTGGAAGTTGTAGACCGTGACCGCGTCGTCCTCGGGCCGGTGCTCGATGTCGATGCGGTCGAGGGTGACGGTGCCGTCGGGGGTGACGAGGATGTCGCCGGGTTGCAGGTCGCGGGCGAGGATCCAGCCCATGTTCCGGACCATGAAGGGGTGTTCGTCGGTGGTGGTGACGACGTGTCCGGCGATGGTCAGGTGGTAGAGGGTGGTGGTGGTGCGGACGAAGGTCTCCATGACGAGCTGCAGCTCGTCGGCCCCGGTGGCGAGGTTGTGGGCGTAGACTTTGTCCCCGGCGCGGATGTCCTCGATCGCGGTCACGTCGCCCGGCCC
>NZ_JBHWYY010000049.1:0-29032 GCF_042728595.1 Isoptericola sp. NPDC060185
GTCGTCGTCCGGCGCCGGCACGACGACCCACCGCTACGTCAGCAGGACGAACGCCCGGTCGGCGGGCCACGGGTGCGGGGACCAGCCCGCGGCAGCCAGGGCTCGGCGCACCTCCTCGACGACCACTCCTCGGGCGACGTCCCGTCCGGTGAACCGCAGCAGGACGGCTCCGAGGCTCGTCAGCCCGTTCTGCCGATGCCGGTCGCCGAAGAGGGCCTTCGGTGTCGTGTGGGCGTCGCGTCCGTCGAGCTCCAGGAGAAGGACGCGACCGTCCGGCAGGAGCCACGCCAGGTCCACCCGGGCCAGGAACCGGCCGCGTGCGTCCCGCACCACGAGCTGCAGGGCGTCGGGCGGGTAGTGCGCGTCCGTGCAGGCGAGGCGCGCCGCTGTCTCGATCGGCGACTCCGCACGCGGGTCCGACTCGTCCCACCAGGACGACGCACGCGCCGCCCCCCGTCGACCGCGCGCGGCCTCGCGGGCTCGGCGGAACTCGTCCTCCGTGACGACCCGCCGGTGTCGGGCGGAGTCCATCAGCGCGACGGCGTGCCCCCGGTCGAGCTCAGGGACCGCCTGCGCCAGCGCAAGCTCGGCCGGGACACAGGGGAGACCTCCGACGACGACCCATCGCCGCAGCCGCTCGCGACGCACCCGCCCCGGCCCGCCGGACCGCGGCGAACCGTCGGGGAACGTGACCTCCGGTGCGATGCGCGCGGGCGCGCCCTGGACGCCCTGCCACACGAGGGCGCACAGCCCGGTTGCGACCGAGCCGGGACGGGCGAGGACGCCGACGAGCGCCGATCGTCGGCGGGGGAGGTCGAAGCTGTCGGTCGTGCCGCCTGCCACGCCGGTGTCGAACACCCCGCGGGCCACGCGGCTCCAGTCCTGGCGACCCACCAGCGCGGCGACGTTCTGCTTCGTGAGCCCGTGCTCGTGGCACTGCCAGGACGACACAAGCCCCTCCTGCGCGGAGGCGACCTGCCGGAGCGACGCGGGGACGACGAGACGACGGTGCACCCAGGAAGCAGACCAGAGACAGAGGTGCCGGCCCGGCCGTGATCCACAGCCCTGGCAGGCCGACGTAGCGATCGGTCCTCGTCCTGCATGCGGACGAGGACCGATCGCTACGTCGAGGGTCACGCGCGGGGCGTCAGCCGGATGACGGGCAGCTCGCGGTCGGTGCGGGACTGGTACTGCGCGAAGCCGGGCGACGTGGACGTGACGACCCGCCAGGCGGCGGCGCGCTCGGCGCCGTGCAGCTCCTCGGCGACGACGGGCACGGTCCGCCCACCTGTCGTGACGGTCGCGCGGTCGGGGTGGGCCGCGAGGTTGAGGTACCAGGACGGGTTCGCGGCCGCGCCGGCGGCCGACGCGACGACGATCCAGCTGCCGCCGCCGCCCGGGAACCCGCCGACGGGGGTGGACCGCTCCTGACCGGTCTTGCGGCCGATCGTCGTGAGGGCCAGGAGGTCGCCGGTGGCCCGGCCTGCGCGCCGCGCCATCCGGCGGTTGCGGCCGGCGAGGAAGCGGCCGCGGGGCTGGCGGGCGCCGCGGGTGCCCTGCGGGTAGGTGAACGTCATCGTGCTCTCCTTGGTGCGGGTGGCTCGTGGTGCGGGTGGCCGGTGGTGCGGGTGGCCCGTGCGTCCTGAGGAACGGTGCCAGCCGGCGACGGCGCCCGGTACCGACCGTCGTCCACCGTGCCGCGACGAAAGTCGGGGGTGGAGGCTCCGCCGCCAGGGGGAGGCGCGGATCTCCGTCGCCGGGCGGATCCGCCGGGCGGGTGCGCTCCGTAGGTTCGTGGTCATGGACGACGACTTCCTCGAGGTGCGCGGGCTGACCCGGACGTTCGGCGACCTGACCGCCGTGGACGACGTGTCGTTCGCCGCGCCGGCCGGGCTGCTGACCGGGTTCGTGGGCGGCAACGGCGCGGGCAAGACGACCACGATGCGCATGATCATGGGCGTCCTGGCGCCGACGGCCGGCGAGGTGCGGTTCGGCGGGGCGCCGGTGACGCGTGCGGACCGCCGGGCGTTCGGGTACATGCCGGAGGAGCGTGGGTTGTACCCGAAGCAGCCGGTGCTGGACCAGCTGGTCTACCTGGCGCGGCTGCGGGGCATCTCGACGCCGAAGGCGCGCGCGGAGGTGCTCGACATGCTGGACCGGCTGGGCCTCGCGGGCCGGTCGAAGGAGCACGTGGAGAAGCTGTCGCTCGGCAACCAGCAGCGGGTGCAGATCGTGGCCGCCCTGATGGGCGCGCCGCGGATGCTGGTGCTCGACGAGCCGTTCAGCGGGCTGGACCCGGCGGCCGTCGACGGCATGGTCGACCTGCTCGCCGAGCACACCGCCCGCGGCGTGCCGGTGCTGTTCAGCTCCCACCAGCTCGACCTGGTGGAGCGGCTGTGCGAGCGGCTCGTCATCCTCAAGGCGGGGCGGGTCATGGCGGACGGCGCGCCGACCGACCTGCAGCAGACCGGCACGCTGCGGCACCGCTTCGTGACGGACGGCGACGCCGGCTGGGTGCGCGGCGTGCCCGGCGTGCACGCGGTGGACGTCGACGGCCCCGTCGCGCTGCTCGAGGTGGCCGACGACGCCGCCCTGCAGCGGCTGCTCGCCGGCGCCCTCGAGCGCGGCGGTGTCCGCGAGCTCACCCCCCTGAAGCCCACGCTGGCCCAGATCTACCGCGAGGTGACGGCATGACCACGACCCCGATCCGCCCGGACACGCAGCGGCCCGAGGGCCACGGCTCGCACGACGGCCGCCCGCACGACGAGGGCACGCGCGGCGCGTGGCTCGTCGTGATGAACCGCGAGATCGTGGTGCGCGCCCTCAACAAGACGTTCCTCGTGGGGCTGCTCGTCTCCGTGGTGATCATCGCGGCGCTGGCCGGGTTCATGGCCTGGCAGGGCAGCAAGACGGACAGCTTCACGGTCGCCGTGCCGGCGGGTGACGCCGCGGCGACGGCCGCCGTCGAGTCCGCGGCGGCGATCCCCGACGAGCAGGGCGGCGGCGCCGAGCTCACGACCCTCGAGGTGCCCGACGACGCGGCCGCCCGCGCCGCGCTCGCCGACGGCGACGCGGACGGCTGGCTGCACCCTGCCGACGGGAGCGCCGACGGGAGCGCCGACGGCTGGGTGCTCACGGGTCAGGCGGACCCCGACAGCACGCTGACGCGCCTGCTCACGGCGGGGGTGGCCACGGAGACGCTCGACGCGAACGCCGAGGCGGCGGGGACCACCGCCGCGGAGCTCACCGCGGGCAGCACCCTGACCACCGACCGGGTGGACGGGGACGCCGTGGACCCGCAGACGCTGTTCTTCGCGTCGTTCGCGCTCGCCCTGCTGTTCTTCATCGGGGCGCTCGGCTCCGGGCAGATGATCGCCGGCAGCGTGGTGGAGGAGAAGCAGTCGCGGCTGGTGGAGATCATGGCCACCGCGGTGCCGCTGCGGCAGCTGCTGGCGGGCAAGGTCCTCGGCAGCTCGGTGGTGGCGCTGGCGCAGAACGTCGTGTTCGCCGCGGTCGGCCTCGCCGCCCTGTCGTTCACGCCGACGGCGTCGATCCTGCCGTCGCTGTCGACGTCGCTGGTGTGGTTCGTGCTGTTCTTCGCGGTCGGCTTCCTCGGCCTCGCGGCCCTGTACGCCGTGGCGGGCGCGCTCGCGTCGCGCACCGAGGACCTGCAGCACACCACCACCCCGATGACGATGGCGATCATGGGCGTGTACTTCCTGACGTTCTCCGCGAGCGGCACCTTCGAGACGGTCCTGTCCTACGTCCCCGTGGCGAACGTCGTCGCGATGCCGGTGCGGGTGCTGTCCGGCGACGCGGCGTGGTGGGAGCCGATCCTGTCGCTGCTGATCCTCGCCGCCTTCGCCGTCGTCGCCCTCCTCGTGAGCGAGCGCGCGTACCGCGGGGCGCTGCTGCAGACCGGCGGCCGGATCTCCTGGAGGAGCGCGCTGGCGCGTGCCTGACCGAGCAGCCGACGGAGCGACCGGCGGAGCGACTGACCGCGCGAGGGTGGGGGAGTCCCCCGAAATCGCTCAGGGTTGTCCCCCGATCCCTGGCAAAACCCTGGGATCGGGGGGCTCGCCCGCTCTACTTTCGAGGCCATGACCGCCGTCGACGCCGCCCGCCTGCAGTTCGCGCTGCTCGCCGGGACCCATTTCCTCTTCGTCCTGGTGACGCTGGGGCTGGGCCCCGTCGTCGCGATCCTCCAGACGCGCTGGGCGCTCGCCCGCGACCGGACGAAGGCGGCGACGCTCGAGAGCGCGACCCGGTTCTGGGGCCAGCTCTACCTCGTGAACTACGCGCTCGGCATCGCCGCCGGCATCGTCATGGAGCTGCAGCTCGGCCTGCACTTCCCGGGCCTGCTCGACGTCGCGGGCGGGGTGTTCGGCGCCCCGCTGGTCATCGAGACGATGGGGGCGTTCTTCCTCGAGTCGACGTTCCTGGGGCTGTGGGTGTTCGGGTGGCACGTGCTGCCCCGGTGGGCGCACACGGCGGCGTTCTGGGCGGTCGTCGTGACGGGCTACCTGTCGGCGTTCACGGTGATGGTGGCCAACGGCTTCCTGCGCAACCCGGTCGGCTTCACGATGACCGACGGCGAGGCCCGCGTCACCGACGCGGCGGCCCTGATCACCAACCCGGCGGCGCTGCTGTCCGCGCTGCACGTGGTGGGCGCCTGCCTGATGGCGGGGGCGTTCCTGCTGGTCGGGGTGAGCGCGTGGCACCTGCGCCGCGCGACCACGCGGCTCCCGGGCGTCGTCGCGGCCGGCGTCCCGGGCGCCGTGCTCTCGCCGGAGAACGACGTGTGGCGGCGGTCGATGCGCATCGGCCTGGTCACGGGCACCGTCGGGGCGTTCCTGGCGATCGGCTTCGGGTACGCGCAGTTCGGCTACCTGCAGCACGTGCCCGGCGGCCAGCCGCCCGTCGTGGGCATCGCGTACGCCGTGATGATGGGGGTGGCCCAGCTCGCGTTCCTCGTCGGGTGCGTGCTGCTGCTCCTGCTGCCGCGTCAGACGCTGTTCCGCCTGTGGACCCCGCTGCGCAACGGCCTGTTCGCCACCCTCACGGCGCTGCTGCCGGTGCCGTTCCTCACCGCGCTGCTCGGCTGGGCGGCGCGCGAGATCGGGCGCCAGCCGTGGGCGATCGCCGGCGTGCTGCGCACCGAGGACGCGGTGTCCGGCGCGTCCGCGGCGGCCGTGATCACGTCCCTCGTGGTGCTGGTGGGCGTGATGGTCGCCCTCGCCGTCGTCGACTGGACGGTCATGGCGCGCCTCGCCCGCCGCGGCCTCACGCGGCTCGCGCTCGGCGCCCCGCCCGCGGAGGTGCTGCGCGACGTCGACGACGGCCCGGACCGCGGCCCGGACGGCACCGGACAGACCGGCACCGGCGCGGACGACCGCGCCGACGTCCTCACCTTCGGAGGTGCCCGATGAACGCGCTCGGCTGGGGCCTGCTCCTGACGGCCCTGCTCGTGGGCTGGGCCGCGCTGGACGGGGCGGTGCAGGGCGGCGTGCCGCTGGTGCGCGCGCTCGGCGGCCGGGACGACTCCCGCCGCCGCGTGGTGCTCGCGACCGTCGCGCCGCTGCTGCTGCTCGGCGAGGTGTGGCTGGTCGCCGCCGCGGGCGTCCTCGTGGCGGCGTTCGGGCACGTCGAGACGCTGCTGTGGTCGGCGGGCTACCCGTACGTCGTCGCCCTGCTGGTGGCCTGGGTGGTGCGCGACGCCGCGCTGTGGCTGCGCAGCCGGCTCGCGGCGCCGGGCTGGCGCGCGCGGTGGGACGTGGTGACGCAGGTCGCGTCCCTCGCCCTCCCGGCGGCGTTCGGCGCGATCGCCGGCGTCGCGTGGGTGCAGCTGTCCGTGGTGGGCGCGCAGGCGGACGGCGGGTCGGGCGCCGCGCAGGCGCTCGCCGTCGGCATCCCGGTCGTCACCGCGGGCCTCGGCGTCGCGACGACGCGGGTGCACGGCGGGCTCGTCGTCGCGGCCCGGGCGCCGGCCGCCCTCGCGGCGGAGGCCCGACGGCGCGTGCGGCGCGCCCTCGTGCCGGCCGCCGCGCTGGCCACGCTCGCGGCCCTCGCCGCGCTGGCGGTCGCCGCCCTGGGCACGTCGTCGGCGCTCGTCGCGGCGGTGCTGCTCGTGGCCGCCGCGGGGCTGGCGCTCGCCGCCCGGTTCGACCTGGACCGCGGCGTGCACCGCACCGGCGCCGTGCGGGGCGCGGGGCCGGTCCTCGCCGTCGTCCCCGTGGTGGCGACGGCCGCCGTCGTCGGGCCGGCGATCCTCGCGCTCGCCGCCCCGCCCGCCGTGCTGCACGGCCTGACGTGGCCGGTGCTGGGCGCCTTCGCCGCGGTGCTGGCGGCGCAGGCCGTGAGCTGGCGGGTGCTGCTGCGCCCGCTGGGGCCCCGCACGGTCGTCTTCCTCTGACTTCCTCTGACGGACCGCTGGCGCACTCCTGACGCGGACGTCACGCCGGGGCAACATCGCCGCAACGCGCGCCGCGCAGCATGGGGGGCGTGCGGCCACCCGGGCCGCCGGAAGGAGGCCCCGATGCCGACGCCCACCATGCCGACGCCCACGCCCCTCACGATGCCGACGCACGCGAACCTGCCCCGGCCGGTCGCGGCGCCGGTCCGCCCGGCGCACCCCGTCGGCGCGGCCCCCGCCCGTCGCGCCAACCCCGGCGACCGGCTCACCGTGGACCCGGACGACCGCCGCCGCCGGGCCCGCACGGCGCTGCTCGAGCTGGCCGTCTCCCGCAGTGTGGAGCGCGGCCGGGTGATCTGACCGGCGCGCCGCACGCCGCGGGTCGGCGGGCCACTTCCGCGCCGCTACTCTCCGTCGCATGTCGCGTCGCCGGAGCTCGATGGCCACCTTCGACCTCCTGCCCGACGAGCCGGAGGCGGACGCCGGCGCGCCCGAGCCCGAGGACGCCCCGCCCGGCGCGGGCGAGCGCCTGGTCGCGGCGCTGCGCCGGGTGCGGCCGCGCACGTGGGGGATCGTCGCCGGCACGGTCGCGGGCGCCGTCGTCCTCGCCGGGGTGGGGACGGCGGCCGGCACCGCGCTGGCGGAGCGGCACCGGGTGGGTCTCCTGGCCGCCGCGCCCGGCGGGGTGCGCGACGCCGCCGGGGCGGTGGCCGACGCCGGGTGGAGCGCCGCGGCCGACAGCGGCGTGCTGGCGGTGCTCACCGGCGGCGTGGTCGTCGTGCAGGACGGGACGGACGCCGTCGGCCTCGACGCCGCCACCGGCGACGAGGCGTGGCGCCAGGCCCTGGGCGAGCTGCTCGACTGCGGCCCCGGCCCGCTCGACCCGGTGGAGTGGACGATGCCGCTCGACGAGGTCGTGTGCCTCGGCGGGCCCGACGACGACCGCACGGTGACGGTGGTCGCCGCGGACGGCACGGTGGTCGGCGCGCGCGGCCTGGGCGACGTCTCCGGCCTGACGGTCGCGCCCGCCGCGGACGGGACGGTCCTGGTGGCCGAGCCGGACGGGGCGGAGCCGGACACGCTGACGTTCGCCGACGAGGACAGCGCGCGCCGGGCGCTCGCGACGCTCGACGGGCCCGACCTGCGGGTGCGGTTCGAGGACGCGCTCACCGGCGACGTCCGCGCGGCCACGGACGTCCCGTTCGACCCGGCGGACACCGACATGTGCCTCACGTGGGTCGACTCCTCCGTCGAGGTCGGCTTCACGAGCTACTCGCTGCGGTCGTCGCCGGGCCTCGTCGAGCTCGGCCGGTGCGGGGCGCACCTGGTCTGGACGCCGCCGGGTGCAGGGGACATGGCGCCGGACGCCGGTGCCGCGCAGGAGGAGGACGGGCCGCTGCGGTCCGTCGACGGCGGCGTCGTCGTGGCGGGGGACGACGGCCGGTCGCGGCTGACCGCGCTGGACGGGCCGGACGTCGTGCTGCCCGGCGCGCTGCTGGACCCGATGGCCACGGACGGCTCCGCCGGGCCGCGGCTGGTGCAGACGGCGGGCGGGCTCGCGGCGCTCGACCCCGCCGACCCGGACGGCGACCCCCTGTGGGTGCGCCCGCGCCTGAGCGACCCGCTGCTGGGGGAGGGCCCGGGGTCGTTCGACGACGGCACGCAGGTGCTGGTGCGCACGGCCGGCACGGTGCTGCTGCAGGACCCGGGCGGGTCGCTGGTGGGCCTCGACGCCCGGACGGGCGCGGCGCGCTGGTCGCTCGCGCAGCCGATGGCCGGCTGGCAGGACGACCAGTGGCTGCAGGGGGTGCTGACGGACGGCCGCGAGGCGGTGCTCACGATGTCCGGCGACGAGGACGGGTACACCATGGTCCGGCTGGACCTGGCGGACGGGCAGGTGCTGCAGGAGACGTTCCGCGCGGAGAGGCTCGACACGCCGCCCGCGGCGCTCGACGGCGGGACGGTGCTGCGGACCTCGGAGGGCGACGGGATCACCGTCACCGACGAGGACGGGCTGACGGTGCGCCGGGACCCCGGGTCGCTGCGGGGCAGCGGGCGGGCTTGACCGGCCGGGCTTAGTTTCGAAGGGTGGCCCGACGGCGTGGCGCCGGATCCGACGCCTTCACGTTCGACCTCGAGCCAGACGGCGACGAGGAGGACGAGGTCGCGGCCGAGGTGCGGACCACGCAGCCGTCCGGAGGCGCGGAGGGCCCGATCCTCATCGACCTGGACCCGGCGGACGACGTCGACCTCGCCGAGCTGCCGCCCGAGGACGCCGGCGGGCTGACGCTGGGCCAGGCGGCCGACCGCGTCCGGGGGTTCCTGCGCGGGCGGCGGCTCGTGGCCGCCGTGGCGGTGGCCGCGGTGGCGCTCACCGCGGTCGTCGTCGACACGGTGGGGGACCGCGGCCGGCTCGCCGCGCTCCGCGCCGCGCCCGGCGGCGTCCTCGACCTCACCGACGAGCCGCGCGAGGTGTGGCGGGTGCCGACGGAGGGCAGCGCGCCGGGCGGCCTGGTGGGGGCGCTCGGCGGGCTGGTGGTGGCGCAGCAGGGGGCCGCGCTGCTCGGGCTGGACGTGGAGACCGGGGACCGGCGCTGGGACGTGGACCTGCCCGACGGGTCGACGACGTGCGGCCCGGGCATGCAGGTCTGGTCGGGGGACTTCCAGCCGTCGCCGGCGGAACGCATCGTCTGCGTGTCGGCGCGGCCGCCGGCCACGGTCGGCGACCGCGACGGCAGCAGCACGGTCACGGTGGTGGACGCCGACGGGTCGGTGGCGGGCTCGCGGGAGGTCGGGTTCGCGTCGACGATGGCGTTCCCCGGGCCGGACGGCGGCCTCGTCACCACGGAGTGGGTGGGCGACGCCGCGCCGGTGGACCCGCAGGTGGCGGCGGAGGTCGCCTCGGGCGCGGCGGGCGCGGGGGCCATCCCCGACGGCTACGACCTGCGGGTGCGGCTGGAGGACGCCGTCACCGGGAAGGTCCGCTGGGAGAAGACGCTGCCGTTCGACGCCGCGGTGGACCCGGCGATGTGCGTGCGCTGGGCGGAGGACGGCACGACGTCGGGCGTCGACCTGCGCGGCGGCGTGCAGACCTCGATCACCGACCGCGTCCTGTGGCTGGGCGGCTGCGGCGTCGACGCGTGGTTCACGCCGGACGGCGTGCGCCTGGACCGGCCGGGGGACCGGGCGACGTTCGAGGGGTTCTCGGTGGAGCCGCTCGTGTCGGGCGGCTACGTGGCCGGGACCGACGCGGACGCCGTCGGGCGCGGCGGCGGCGACCCGGACCGGCTGCTGCGCGCCGACGGCGGCGAGGAGCGCACCCTGCGGGGCCGCTACCTGGTGCCGCTGAGCACGGACGGCGGCGGCGACGACGTGGTGCTGGAGCGCCGCCGGGACGCCACGGTGGCGACCGACGCCGACGGCGACGAGCTGTGGCGCACCGACCTGCGCGTCTCGAGCCTGCTGGTGCGGACGGCGCAGGTGGCGGTGGTCGTGGACGAGGGCCGCCGCGTGTATGGGCTGGACCTCGGCACGGGCGAGGTGCTGTGGTCGCGGCCGGACCTCGTCGAGGGGGTGGACGCGCTCGGCGCGTACGGGCCGCGGTTCGTGGAGGCGGCGTTCACCGACGGGCGGCAGGCCGCGTTCGTGATACCGGACTACGCCCGTGGCGACGTCGTGCACTGGGTAGCGCTCGACGCCGCCACGGGGCGACAGCTCTGGCAGCTGCGGCTCGGCGGCGACGGCTGGGGTGTCCAGCTCGCCGTCGCCGGCCGGCTCGTGCGGTGGTCACCGACCGAGATCGTCGGCCTCGGCTGACGGGTCGTCGCCGTCGGCCACATCCGGGTCGGTGGTGCCGGCCGCGTCGGCCAGCACGAGGTAGACCTCGCGCCGGGCCTTGTCGAGCACCGCGGCCGCGGCCTCGGCCTGGGCGCGGGTGCCCGTGCGGGCCACCTGCTCGACGGCGCCGCCGAGGCCGCGCATGGCGAGGTGCAGCTCGTGGCCCTGGCGGCGCGGGTCCTCGGCCACCTTCTCCCACGGGACGCCGAGCTCCTCGCGGTGCTCCTCCACGTAGGCGCGGCCGGAGTCGGTGAGCGAGGCGAGGCGGCGTCCGCCCTCGTCCGCCACCGAGACGAGGCCCTCGTCCTGGAGCTGGGAGATGGCCGGGTAGACGGCGCCCGGGCTGGGGCGCCAGCGGCCGTCGGTGCGCTCGGCGAGCTCGGTGATCACCTGGTAGCCGTGCATGGGCTGCTCGGCGAGCAGCAGGAGCAGGGCGGCGCGGATCTCGCCGCGGCCGGCGCGGCGTCCGCCGCCCCGGTGGCCGCGCGGGCCGAAGCCGGGGCCGAAGCCCGGGCCGGGACCGAACCCGGGGCCGAAGCCCTCGGGGCCGGGGAACTCCCCGCGCCGGCGGCGGTCGCCACGGGGGCCGGGCTGCCGGTCGAAGGGGTGCCGGTCGAAGGACCGGGGGTCGTAGGAGCGGGGGTCGAAGGTGGTGTCTCGGGGGGTACGCATGAGCGGTGTCCTCACTGTGTGCGGGATTCAGGGTTCGTGTCGGCCGGGGAGCGCCTGCGGCACCTCTACCTCGGGCGGCGACGTATCTAAGTTACGTCGCGATATATCGTTACGCAACCCTCGGCGACTGTGACCTGGATCACTTGGATCCCGGTTCGGTGACGGGCCCGGGAGAACGCGCGGCCGTGCGCATACGTTGTTCGGCATGGACGTCCTCCTCGTCAGCGTGCTCGCGGCGGTCGTCGTCATCGCCGTCACCGCCCTGGCACCCCGCGCCGGGGTCGCCGCTCCGCTGGTGCTGGTGCTGATCGGCGTCGCCGTGAGCTTCGTGCCGGCCGTCAAGGCCATCGAGATCAACCCCGAGGTCATCCTCGTCGGGGTGCTGCCCGCGCTGCTCTACGCGGCGGCGGCCTCCCTGCCGACGATGGACTTCCGGCGCGACTTCACGGCGATCGGCGGCATGGCCGTGCTGCTCGTCGTGATCTCCGCCGTGCTGCTCGGGCTCGTCTTCTCCTGGGTGATCCCCGGCATCAACCTCGCGGCCGGCATCGCGCTCGGCGCCATCGTGAGCCCGACGGACGCCGTCGCCACGTCGATCATCAAGAAGCTCGGCGCGCCGCAGCGCGTCGTCGTGATGCTCGAGGGCGAGGGCCTGCTCAACGACGCCACGTCGCTGGTGCTGCTGCGCTCGGCCATCGCCGCCGTGGCCGCCAGCGTGAGCCTGTGGGAGGTGGTCGGGAGCTTCGCCAAGGCCGTGCTCCTCGCCGTCGTCATCGGCCTGGTCGTCGGGCGCCTCGGCCTGTGGGTCCGCGAGCACCTGCGGCACGCGGCGCTCTCCACGGCCGTGTCGTTCGTCGTGCCGTTCGCGGCGTACCTGCCCGCCGAGGAGCTCGACGCGTCGGGCATCGTCGCGGCCGTCGCGGCCGGCCTCGTCACCAGCACGCTGTCCGCGCGGCACCTCAGCCCGCAGGACCGCGTGGCGGAGCGGATGAACTGGCGCACCATCGAGACCCTGCTCGAGGGCGGGCTGTTCCTCGCCATGGGCCTGGAGGTGTTCGGCCTGGTCGAGGACGTCCGCGAGGCGCACGGGTCGCTGTGGACGGCGGTCGGCGTCGCGGCGCTCGCGGCGGCGGGCGTCCTGGTGCTGCGTGCCCTCTTCGTGCTCCCGCTGCTGCGCTACCTCGCGGCCCGGCGGCGACGGGCGGAGCAGGTGCGCGTGCACCTCGACCAGATGGAGCGGCGCGTCTCCGCGAAGCTCGACGAGTTCACCGACCCGGACGGGATCATCACGCCCGACGCCGCGAAGGCGCTCTCGGCCGTGTGGACGCAGGGAGACCGGCGGGTGTGGGAGGCGGGCAACCCGCGCCGCCAGGTCCGGCGGGTGCAGCGACGCGTCGAGCTCGAGGCGATGAGGCGGCGCGAGGCGTCGGGGGGCCTCACCGACGACCAGCAGGAGCGGATGCGGCAGCGCCGGGTCAACCGGGTCACCGAGTTCCGCAAGCGGTTCACGCGCCGCATCGCCGACGTCGACTACCTGCTCGCGGCGCCGCTCGGGCCCAAGGAGGGCGTCGTCATCGTGTGGGCCGGGATGCGCGGCGTCGTCACGCTGGCAGCCGCGCAGACGCTCCCGTCGGGCTTCCCGCAGCGCTCCCTGCTCATCCTCATCGCGTTCGGCGTCGCCGCCGGCACGCTCCTGGTGCAGGGCGGCACGCTGCCATGGGTGGTGCGCCGGCTGGGGCTGGCCGGCGTCACGTCCTCCCGGCTCGTCGAGGGCACCGAGGGGCTGCGCGAGATCGTCGACGGCACGGCCCGGGACATGCTCGACGACCCGGAGCTGCGCCGCCCGGACGGCACGCCTTACGCGCCGTACGTCGTCGAGCGGGTGCGGACCGTCGTCGTGCGGGAGCAGGCCGACCAGGACGAGGAGGAGGCGACGCCCGAGGAGCTGTCGGCGCAGTTCTTCGAGCTCCGCCTCGCCACCATCGCGGCGCAGCGCAAGGCCCTGCTCGAGGCCCGGGCCGTGGGGACGTACGACTCGGACCTGCTGAGCAGGGCCCTGGAGCAGCTCGACGCCGACCAGATCGCCGTCGAGATGCGGGGGCACCTCGACGGCTGACCCGTCAGGACGACGAGATCTCGCTCCGCGCCACGCGCCACAGGCCGCCGACGAGCGGGGCGACCACCCAGATGAGGGTGGCGGTGCCGAGGTGCGCCCAGCCCTCGGCGTCGAGCCCGCCGCCGAAGAGCAGCGGCTCGGTCGCGGTGCCGAGGTCGATCCACGGGATGGCGCCGGCGATGCCGGGGACGAGGCCGGCGAGGAGGCCGAAGAGCGTCGGGACCAGGAGCAGGGTCACGATCGCGCCGGGCGTGCTGCGCAGCAGGAGGCCGAAGCCCACGCCCTGCGCCATGAAGAGCACCACGGTGACCGCGAGCAGCAGGACGGCCTCGAACGACAGGTCCCATGCGGGGGTGGCGTCGCGGAACACGATCACGGCCAGGTGCGCGAGGGCGGCCAGGGCGACCGTCAGCACCAGGAGCGCGAGGCCGGACCCGATGGCGCCCACCACCTTCGCCAGGCCGACCCGGGTGCGCCGCGGCTCCAGGGTGAAGGTGACGAGGGCGGTGCGCTGCGACCACTCGGACGTGGCGGCGAGCACGCCGACGATGGGCAGCAGCATGGCCGACGGCGTCGTGGTGCCGACCACGAAGGCGCTGAACGAGTGGTCGCCGCTGTTCACGCCCACCATCACGCCGAGGACGGCGACGGTGACGATCGCGATGACGGCGAGCATCCACCGGCCGGCGCGGGTGTCGAGCTGCTTGCGCCACTCCACCAGCGTGAGCGTGGCGAACGAGATCGGCCGGACGTCGGCGCGGGGGGCGCGGGTCCTGGTCGCGTCGTGCGCGACCGTCGATGCGGTGGTCATGCCGGCACCTCCGTCCGGGTCTGCTCGCGGGCGTCGTCGGCGGTGAGCTCGAGGAACAGGTCCTCGAGGCCGCGGGAGTCGGCGGCGCGGAGCTCGGCGAGCACGACGCCCGCGGCGGCGGCCGCGCGGCCGACGTCGATCGGCTCGGCCTCGACGGACAGCCCGCCGGTGGCGAGCTCCTCCACGCCGGCGCCGCCCTGGCGCAGGGCGAGGGCGAGCGCGGCGTCGTCGGTGGAGCGGACGAACGCGCCGGCTTGGCGGAGCAGGTCGTCCTTGTGGCCCTCGGCGACGACGCGCCCGCGGCCGATGACGACGATGCGGTCGGCGACGGCCTCCATCTCGCGCAGCAGGTGCGACGAGAGCAGCACGGTGCCGCCGCGGGAGGCGAAGTCGTCGAGGAGGTCGCGCATCCAGCGGATGCCGGCGGGATCGAGGCCGTTGGCGGGCTCGTCGAGGATCAGCACCTCGGGGTCGCCGAGCAGCGCGGACGCGAGGCCGAGCCGCTGCCGCATGCCGAGGGAGTACTGGCCCACGCGGCGGGACGCCTCGCGCTCGGTGAGGCCCACGAGGTCCAGGGTGGTGTCGATGCGCCGGCGGTCGACGCCGGTCATCAGCGCGGCGAGGGTGAGCACCTCGCGGCCGGAGCGGCCGGAGTGCTGGGCGGCGGCGTCGAGCAGCACGCCCACGCGCCGGCCGGGGTTGGCGAGCGCGGTGAACGGCTTGCCGAGCACGCGCGCCGTGCCGGACGTCGCGGGGGTGAGGCCGCAGATCATGCGCATCGTCGTGGACTTCCCGGCGCCGTTCGGGCCGAGGAAGCCCGTGACGTGGCCGGGCTCCACGGTGAACGACACGTCGTCCACGGCGGCCGCGGGCCCGTATCTCTTGGTGAGGTGCTCGACGGTGATCATGGCTCCACCCTGCCCGGGCGCGGGTGCGCGCCGCGTCCGGCAAGGGGATGGTTCGTGTCCTCCTTCCGGAGGATGCGGCACCTCCGCCCGGCGGATGCCCGGCGGCCCGCCGCTGCCTAGGCTCGACGTCGTGCCCGCCGCCCCCGACCGACCCACCCGCGCCCGTCGGGTGTGGGGCGAGACGTGGCGCGTGCTGGTCGCCCTCCTCACCGGCCTGACGGTGATGGTCCTCGTCGCCTGGGAGGTGGACACCGGCCAGCGGGAGATGACCGACGGGCAGTGGGCGCTGGACTTCGTCGTCGGCCTGGTCGGGCTGGGGCTGCTGCTCCTGCGCCGCAGGGCTCCTCTCACCATCGCCCTGGTGCTGTGCGCCGCCGCGACGGTCTCGTCCTTGGTGGTCGGTGCGGAGACCATCGCGGTGATCTCCCTGGCCACGACCCGGCGTTGGTGGAAGGTGGCCGTCGTCGGCGTGGTGTTCGTGGCCGCGGGGCGCGTGCACAGCTCGCTGCACCCGTACGTGACGCCGGAGTCGTACGACCGGTGGATCGAGCTGGTCGGCGGCGCGGTCATGTACGCCCTGTTCGTGTGGATCGGCGCGTACATCGGGCTGCGTCGGGAGCACCTCGTGTCGCTGCAGGAGCGGGCCGAGACGGCCGAGCGGGAGCAGGCCAGCCGGTTGGCGCAGGCGCGGACGGCCGAGCGGACGCGCATCGCCAGGGAGATGCACGACGTGCTCGCGCACCGCATCTCCCTGGTAGCGATGCACGCGGGGGCGCTGGCCTATCGCACGGACCTGCCGCCGGAGAAGGTGGCCGAGACGGCCGCCGTCGTGCAGGACAACGCGCACGCCGCCCTCGCCGAGCTGCGCGAGGTGCTCGGGGTGCTGCGCGACCCGCTCGCCGGGGAAGGGGACGCGGCCGCGCCGCCGGAGCCGCCGCAGCCGTCGCTCGACGACCTCGCCGAGCTGTTCGCCGAGGCTCGCGCGAACGGCGCCGACGTGCGGGTCGAGGGCAGCGTCGACGACCTGGCGGAGCGGACCGCGGGCCTCGGGGAGGCGGTGAGCCGGCACGCGTACCGGATCGTCCAGGAGGGGCTGACGAACGCCCGCAAGCACGCCCCGTGGGCTCCGGTCGCCGTGTCGGTGACGGGCGCGCCGGGCGACGGGCTGTCGGTCGTCGTGCGCAACCCGGTGCGCAGCGTCGGGCCGGTGCTCGAGGCGCCCGCGCCGCCGCCGTCGGGCCTCGGCCTGGTGGGTCTGACGGAGCGCGTGGAACTCGTCGGCGGCCGCCTGTCGTACGGCACGACGGCGGACCCGGCGTCGCGCGACGGGCGCGGCACGGCGTTCGTGCTGGAGGCCTGGTTACCGTGGGCGGCATGAGGTGGGCGGCATGAGGTGGGCGGCATGAGGTGGGCGGCATGAGGTGGGCGGCGTGAGCGCGACGACGCGGGTGGTGCTGGTCGACGACGACCCGTTGGTGCGGTCGGGGCTGTCCCTGATCCTGGGCGGCGCCCCGGACCTGGAGGTGGTGTCCTCGGCGGCCGACGGAGTCGAGGCGCTGGCGGTGGTCGCGCGCGAGCGGCCCGACGTGGTCCTCATGGACATCCGCATGCCGCGCCTGGACGGCATCGAGGCGACGCGGCGGCTGCGCGACGTCCCCGACCTGCGTGACGTCCGTGTCATCGTGCTCACCACGTTCGACGCGGACGACATGATCGTCGAGGCCCTGCGCGCGGGGGCCGCCGGGTTCCTGCTCAAGGACACGCCGCCGGCGCGCCTCGTCGAGGCGGTCCGGGCCGCGGCCGCCGGCGAGCCGACGCTCTCGCCGCGCGTCGCAGAGCAGCTCATCGCCGCCGTCACCGACCGGTCCGCCCCCGACGGCCGCCGCGCCGCGGCCGCGCGGCTCGACGCGCTGACCGACCGCGAGCGGGAGGTCGCGCTCGCCGTCGCGCGCGGGCTGTCCAACGCCGACATCGCCGGCGAGCTCTACATGAGCGTCCCGACCGTGAAGACGCACGTCTCCCGCATCCTCACCAAGCTCGACGCCGCCAATCGCGTGCAGGCGGCGATCGTCGTGCACGACGCCGGTCTCGCGGACGGCTGAGGTCTTCCTGACGGCTGAGGTCCTCCGGGCGGCTGGGGCTCGGGCGGCAGGGGCCCGCGGACAGAGTCTCGGGGGCGGCCGGTGTCTCGGGGGCAGCCGGTGTCTTGCGGGCTGCTGGGGTCTCGTGAGAGCGCGCCGGCCACCGAGGCGCGTCTGAGCCTGTCGCGCCTGTCGCGCCGGTCGCGCCTGTCGCGCCGGTCGCGCCGGTCGCGCCGGTCGCGCCTGTCGAAAGCGTCCGCGCGTGTCGTCGCCTCGAGGACGTTGTTGTTTTGTGCTCTGTCCGCCGTTCAGGAATTCCGCCTGCCGGGCGGTCACGGATACGGCCGAGCCCCCTGTGACCGCCGGGCGGGATTCTCGCCGCTTCCGCGCACGCAACTCCCGCTCTGCGGGAGATACGTGCTGTGCCGAATCCGCGCCCGCCCGGCCGGAACCTCGCCGCGTCCGCGCACGTCGTTCCGGCTCGGCGGGAGTTTCGTGCTTCGCAGGATCCGTGCCTGCCTGGCCGAAGGGATTCCTGTTCCGCGGACAGAGCGCAAAACACCAACGTCCTCGAGGTGACGACGCGCCGGACGAGAGACACGCCGGGGCAACGCGCGGCGCGGGGGCGGCCCGGGACGGCGGCGCTGAACGGCCGGGACCGGCCCCGGCCAGCCCGCACGGGAGCTCGCCGGCGCTCACCAGGGCGAGCGGGCCCGGGGCGGCTCGGTGAGCAGGTCGGTCACGTGGCAGCCGTAGAGGATGGCGAGCCGCCCGATGTCGTCGAGCGACCAGGGCACCTGGCCGGTGTATCGGGCGGAGACCGCCGAGCGGGAGCGCCCGAGCGCCCTGGACAGGTCCTGCTGGGTCATACCCCGCCGGGCGCTCTCGTACCGGACTGCGCCGGCGGCGGCCTCTGCGAGCCCGTCGGGCAGGAGGCGGCGGGCTCGCCGCCGCCGGGGTCGAGGAGCGCCGGGCCCGCCCTCGGCGTCGTCGATGTCGGGGTCGAGGTCCGGGTCGGTGGCCGGTGACCAGTACGGGTCCACCGCGCGCCGTCGCGCGACCTCGAGGTCTTCCCCCACGCCTTCGGGGCTGTTCCAGTAGGTGTTCACGCCACCGATGCTGGTGGACCCGCGCGCCCGCGGACGGGCTTCGTCCACAGGCGTCCGGCAGATGGGCCTGCGGTCGAGCGTGACGATGGCGTCAGGCGGCGAGGCGCTCCCGCAGCCAGGCGATGTCCGGGCCCATGTCGCCGTGGGTCTCGCAGACGACGGGGGCCCCGGCGGCCGCGACCACGCCCACCAGCAGCTCCGGCGGGATGTTCCCGTCGCCGAAGTGCGCGTGCCGGTCGGCGCCGGACCCGGCGGTGTCGCGGGAGTCGTTGGCGTGCACCAGGTCGATGCGACCGGTGATCGCACGGATGTCGTCGACGGCGGTCGCCAGGTCGATGCCGCCGGCCCACGCGTGGCAGGTGTCGAGCGTGATGCCGACGTTCTCGGCGCCGTTCGCCCGCATCACCGCGGCCCAGAGCAGCTCCAGCCGGTCGAGACGGCGGGCCATCGAGAAGTCGCCGCCCGCCGTGTTCTCGATGAGCACGGGCACGTCGGTCTCGAGGGCGTCGATCGCCTTGCGCCAGTTGTCGAAGCCCACGTCCGGGTCGTCCTTCGCGGTGACGTGCCCGCCGTGCACGACGACCCCCTTGGCGCCGATCTCGCCGGCGCCGGTCATGATCTGCTGCAGCAGCTTGCGGCTGGGGATACGGATGCGGTTGTTGGTCGACGCCACGTTGATGACGTACGGCGCGTGCACGTAGACGTCGATCCCCGCCGCCGCCGTCTCCTCGCGGAACGCGTCCGCGCCGCCGGGATGGTCGAGCGGTGGCACCTTCCACGCCTGCGGGTCCGACAGGAACACCTGGACCACCTCGGCCCCGATGTCCTTCGCCTGCGCGACGGCGTCCGACAGGTCGACGTGGGCCCCGATCTTCACGCTCATGCGCCCACCCTACGGATCCCGCCCGACAACACCCCGTCGACGCCGTCGTAGGCTGGCCCACCATGAGCACCACGCCGCCGCTCGCGTACGTCATCGCCGGTTCCGAAGCCACGGGAGGGGCCGGCATCCAGGCCGACCTCAAGACCTTCCAGCAGCTCGGCGCCTACGGGGTGGGGACGCTGACCTGCATCGTCTCGTTCGACCCGAAGCACGACTGGGCCCACCGGTTCGTGCCCGTCGACCCGCAGGTCATCGCCGACCAGTTCGAGGCCGCCACGTCCACCCACGCGCTCGACGTGGTGAAGATCGGGATGCTCGGCACGCCCACGACGATCGACGTCGTCGCCCGCTCGCTCGAGTCGCAGCCGTGGCGCCACGTCGTGCTCGACCCGGTCCTGATCTGCAAGGGGCAGGAGCCCGGCGCGGCCCTCGACACCGACACCGCGCTGCGCGAGCGCGTGCTGCCGCTGGCCACCGTCGTGACGCCCAACCTGTTCGAGGCGAAGACCCTCGCGGGCATGGACGACATCACGTCCGTCGAGGAGCTCGTCGAGGCGGCTCGCCGCATCCACGCCCGGCTCGGCGACGGCACCGGCCGCCGCTACGTCGTCGCCAAGGGCGGCGTGGAGCTGCCCGGGGAGGACGCCGTCGACGTCCTGTTCGACGGCCAGGACGTCACCGTGTTCGCCGCGCCGAAGGTGGGCGAGGAGCGCGTCTCCGGGGCGGGTTGCACGTTCGCCGCCGCGATCACCGCCGAGCTCGCCAAGGGCGCCGACGTGCCCGACGCCGTCCGCGTCGCCAAGGACATGGTCACCCGCGGCATCGAGGCGCGCGTCGGCGCCCGGACGCCGTTCGACACCGTGTGGCAGGGCGCGTACGTCGCCTGACGCGCGCCCCGCGGGGGGTCACGCGACGGGCGCGGCCGTCGAGTCGCGCACCACGAGCTCGGGCCGGAAGAGCAGGGACGACCCGTGGGACGCGGGCTGCTCGCCGTCGGGCGCGTGCAGCGCGTGGAACGCCGCGGCCGCCATCTCCTTCATCGGCTGCCGCACGGTGGTGAGGCGCGGCGAGTAGAGCTCGGCGAGCACGATGTCGTCGAAGCCGGCGACGGACACGTCGGTGCCCACCTCCATGCCGGCGTCGCGGACGGCGCGGCAGACGCCGATGGCGGTCATGTCGTTGACGGCGAAGATCGCCGTGGGGGGCGTGGGCCCGGTGAGCAGCTCCGTGGCGGCCACGCGCCCCAGCTCCGCGGCCTCGACGTCGCCGAACGTGCCGTCCGCGCTGCTGCTGCCCGGCCAGGTGACGACGTCGGGCCGCGCGATCCCGGCCCGCTCGAGCGCGCGCAGGAAGCCCTGGAACCGCTCGGTGCGGTTGACGGACCGGATCGCGCCGGAGACGAAGGCGATACGGCGGTGCCCGAGGGCCACGAGGTGCTCGCCCATGAGCTCGGCGCCGATGGTGTTGTCGACGCTGACGTTCACGAGTCCGGCCGGGTCGTCGGCCTGCGCGGTGCGGTCGAAGGCGACGAGCCGCAGCCCGTCCTCGATCAGCCCGGAGACGTGCTCCAGCGACGGGAGCGAGGAGCACAGCACGATGCCGCGGATGCCGTCGGCGATGAGCTCGTCCACGTACTGCCGCTCGCGCGCGGGGTCGCGCTCGGAGTTGCACAGCAGCACGTGGTAGCCCTCGGTGAGCGCGGCGGCCTCGAGGTAGCGGGCGAGCGCGCCCCAGTACGGGTTGCCCACCGACGGCACGACGAGGCCGATCACCTGCGGCTTGCCGGTGCGGAGCTGGCGCGCCGCGCGGTTGGGGCGGTAGCCGAGCTCCCTGATGGTGCTCTCCACCCGCTCGCGGGTCTCGGGCAGCATCCGGCCCGTGCGCCCGTTCAGCAGGTTCGAGACGGTGCTCGTGGACACGCCGGCCGCACGTGCGACGTCCAGGATCGTGATGCCAGCCATGTGCTCGTGCGGCCTCCTCCGGTTCCGGGACCAGCCCACCCGGTCAGTGCAACGATGGACTGTGTGGTGCTGATCATAGTGCATGCGCCCGGGGCATCCTCTGACGCCGGACGGCGCAAATCCAGGGTCGATACGGCGCTTGACCTGTGCGCGCCGTCACTCTATCGTCGGTGCATCGTTACACCGGAGTCGCCGTCGACTCCCATCGCCTGCGCGAGATCAACGCCGATCGAAAGGGCTAGTCATGGATTTCAGCCGCCGTAGCTTCCTCACGGCCATGGGGCTCGGGACCGCGGCCGTCGTGGCCGGCTGCAGCACGACGAGCCCCGGTGGCTCGTCCGCAGCCGACCCCGACGGCCCCGTCGAGGGCGACATCACCTTCCTGTGCGCGCTCTTCGAGGGCGCCACGGGCAAGGAGACGCTCGAGGGCAACCTCATCAAGAAGTTCAACGAGAAGTACCCGGACGTCAACGTCACCGTGGACTACACCGACTACGGCTCGCTGAACGAGAAGATCACCACGGGCCTGGCCAGCGGCCTCATGCCCGACGTGGTCACGCTCGGCGTCGGCTGGATCCCGCCGTTCGCGTTCAAGAACGCGATCGCCCCGCTGCCGGAGGAGCTGGCCACCCGGTACACGTACGAGGAGCGCGTCCTCGAGCCGTCGCGGTACGACGGCAAGCTCTACGCCCTGCCGATGGTGCTGGACACGCGCATCGTGGCCTACCGCAAGGACTTCTTCGAGGAGGCCGGCATCACCGACACCCCGAAGAACTGGGACGAGCTGCGCGAGGTCGCGAAGAAGCTCACCGTCAAGGACGGCGACAAGGTCACGCGCGTCGGCTTCGACCCGTTCTCCATCGACCTGCGCCAGTGCTGGGAGACGTTCCTGTTCGGCAACTCCGGCGAGCTCTTCTCCCCGGACGGCCGTGAGGTGCTGTTCGACAGCCCCGAGGGCGTCGCGTCGCTGCAGCTCTTCCTCGACATGATGGCGGACGGCTCGGCCGACTTCGCCCTCAAGACCGAGGCCGGTCAGCCCACCACCCTCCAGCAGGGCGCGTCGGCGATCATGATGACGAACAACTCGCTCTACGTGCAGCTGCAGCAGCAGTCGCCCGAGCTGATCGACAAGATCGGCACGTTCGTGCTCGGCAACACCGACCCCGCGATGCTGCAGGGCGGCACGATGGTGTCCCAGTCGGCCACCTCCAAGCACCCCGCGGCGGCGCGCGCGTTCGTCGAGTTCATGGGCTCGCCCGACGCCGTCCTCGTCTCGAGCGAGCAGCGCGGCTCCGTGCCCGCGATCTCGGACCTCAAGGACAGCGACTACGTCAAGGGCAACCCGATGGTCGAGTTCGCGATCAACAACCTCGACAAGGCGCGGTCCGAGGGCGGCACCCCGGCCTGGATGGAGATCCGCGAGAAGATCAAGCCGACCCTGGAGACCGCGATCGTCGGGCAGCAGTCCGCCCAGGCGGCCATCGACCAGCTCGCCGGCATCGCGAACGACGCGATCGCGCGTCTGTGACCGCCGTGGCCGTCGTCTCCACGCCGCGCGACGTGAGTGCGCCGCCCGACGTCCCGCCCCGCCCGTCCGCGCCGAAGCGCGGGCGGGCCGGGCGGGCCCGCCGCCGCGCGGGCATGCTCATGCTCGCTCCGGCGGTGCTGCACGCGTTGATCTGGATCGGCATCCCGATGGTCGCGGCCTTCGTGCTGTCGTTCACGAACTACGACGTGCTCACGCCGCCGAAGTTCAACGGGATCGAGAACTACGTCGACGCGCTCACCGACCCGGTGTTCCGCCGGGGCATGCTGAACACCTTGGTCTACGCGTTCTTCACCGTGCCGGTCGCGATGGGGATCGCGCTGCTCATCGCGCTGATGCTCGACACGCAGCTGCGCGCCCGGGCGCTGTTCCGCACCGCCGTCTTCATCCCGCAGGTGACGGCGACCATCGCCGTCGCGCTGGTGTGGCTGTGGATCTACGACCCGCGCAACGGCCTGCTCAACGCGGTGCTCGCCTTCTTCGGCATCCCCGCGCAGAACTGGCTGTCGTCGACGACGTGGGCGATGCCCGCGATCATCGTCGTGGGCATCTGGCAGGGCATCGGCCTCAAGATGCTCATCTACCTGGCGGCGCTGCAGTCACTGCCGAAGGACGTCTACGAGGCCGCGTCGGTGGACGGCGCCTCCAAGACGCGCCAGTTCTTCAGCATCACGCTGCCGCTGCTGAAGCCGGCCACGTTCTTCGTCTTCGTCACCTCGGTCATCTCCGCCTTCCAGGCGTTCGACCTCATCTACATCCTCACGGACGGCGGCCCGGCGAACACGACCACGATGATGACGTACGAGATCTACAAGTCGGCGTTCCGGGAGTTCCGCCTCGGCTACGCCTGCGCCCAGTCGATCATCCTCTTCGTGTTCCTGCTGCTGCTGACGCTCGCGAACCGACGGCTCAACGGAGGCGACAGTGGCCGCAACTGACCTGGGCGCGGTCTCGCCGCGCACCACGCTCGACGTCGTCGGGCGCTCCCCGGCGTCCCGCCGGCGCCTGTCGAAGACCGCCCTCTACGTGGCCCTGACCGTCATCTCCGTGGTGATGGTGGTGCCGTTCGTGTGGATGGTGCTGACGTCGCTCAAGACGCCGGCCGACATCGCGGCCACGCCGCCCACGTTCTTCCCGACCGAGTGGGCGTGGCACAACTACGCCGACGCGCTCGCCGCGGCGCCGTTCCTCACCTACGCGCGCAACAGCCTGATCATCGCGGTGAGCCACACGACCATCAACCTCGTGATCGCGTCGATGGCGGGGTACGCGCTGGCCCGGCTGCGGTTCCGCGGCTCGGAGCTCGTGTTCCTCGGGTTCGTCGCGGCGCTGATGATCCCCACCTACACGAAGATCATCCCCGAGTTCCTCATCGTGCGGTTCATGCCGCTGTTCGGCGGCAACGACATCCTCGGGCAGGGCGGCACCGGCTGGCTCGACACCTGGTGGGCGCTCATCATCCCGGGCGCGGTGACGCCCTTCGCGGTCTTCCTGTTCCGGCAGTTCTACCTGGACCTGCCGGTGGAGCTGGAGGAGGCGGCGCGGCTCGACGGCGTGAGCGAGCTCGGCATCTGGGCGCGGATCATGACGCCCCTGGTCAAGCCGGCGTTCATCACCGTGGCGCTGCTGACGTTCGAGAGCTCCTGGAACAACTTCCTGTGGCCGCTGCTCGTGACGCGTTCCGACTCGATGCGCGTGATCCAGGTGGGCCTGTCGGTGTTCCGCACGGAGAACGACACCCAGTGGGCGTTCCTCATGGCCGGCACCACGCTGGCCACCCTGCCGATGGTGGTGCTCTTCCTCCTCGGCCAGAAGTACTTCGTCCGCGGCTTCGCGAACGCGGGCATCAAGTGACGGGCGGCGAACGGTCGCCCGTCGGACAGAGAGGCAAGCAGATGGCGATGGACATGACGGACGCGAAGGTGCTCGTCACGGGCGCGGGGCACGGCATCGGGCGCGGCGTCGCGCTCGGGCTGGCCGCCGCGGGTGCGGACGTCGTGGTGCACTACGGCAGCTCGGCCGACGCGGCCGCGCGGACGGTGGCGGACATCGAGGCGCTGGGTCGCAAGGCGGTCGCCCTGCAGGCCGACGTCACGTCGACGCAGGACGTGGACCGGCTGGTCGCGGACGCCGTGGCGTTCCTCGGCGGGCTCGACGTCGTCGTGTGCAACGCGGGCCACCTCGTGGGCCGCGTGCCCGTCGCGGAGATGAGCGACGACCACTTCGCCCAGGTGGTCGACGTCAACCTCGGCGCCACGTTCCGCACGTGCCGGGCCGCCATCCCGCACCTGGTCGAGTCCGACCGGCCGCGCGTCGTCGCGATGTCCTCGCTCGCCGCGCACAACGGCGGCGGCCCCGGGTCGGTCGTGTACGCGGCGTCGAAGGCGGCCGTGCGCGGCTTCGTCAAGGGCCTGGCCAAGGAGCTCGGGCCGCAGGGCGTCACCGTCAACGCGGTGGCCCCCGGCTACATCGCCGACACGGCGTTCCACGGCACGTTCAGCACGGACGAGGCCCAGCAGAAGATGATCGCGGGCACCCCGATCGGGCGCGCCGGCACGGTCGAGGACGTCGCGGCCGCGGTGCAGTACCTGGCCTCGCGCGAGGCGTCGTACATCACCGGCACCACGCTCGACATCGACGGGGGGACCTGGCCCCGATGACCTCCCTCGCCCCCGTCACCCCGGACCACACCCCGGACCACGCCCCCGACCACGCCCCCGACCACGCCCCCGTCGGCGAGACCGTCGCGGCCGGCCTCCCGCGCGAGCGCGGCGGCTGGTGGCACGACCTCGTCTGCCCGACGCACGGCACGGAGCTCTCCCACGCGGGGATCCCCGGGCCGGTGCCGCCCGCGGGCGGCGTGCGCTGCCCGCACGGCTGCGTGGTCGACACGGAGCTGGTGCGCGGCGCCTGGCTGGTGCTCAGCCACCAGGCGTGGGCGCGGCGGGCCCGGGTGCTGGCGCACCGGGCCGCCCGGACGGGGGACAAGGCGGCGCGGGCGGAGGCGGTGGCCCTGCTGGTGGGCTACGCCGGCGTGTACGCCGAGGTGGCGGGCGGGGGCGAGCACGAGCGGGCGCAGGACTGGATGCTGCGCGGGCGCCTCTTCCACCAGGCGCTCACCGACGCCATCTGGGCGGTGTCGATCGGGCACGCGGTGTGGTCGCTCGCGGAGGCCGACGCGGACCGGGCCGGCGACCTGGCGCCCGTGCTCGCGATGCTCGACGCGACGGCCGAGGCGGCCCGCGCCGCCCGCGCCCGCCTGGTGGCCGACGGGAAGTTCACCTCCAACTACACGGCCTGGCTCAACGCCGCCGGCCGCGTGTGCAGCCGGGCCGCCGCCCTCGTGCGGGGCGACCTGGCGGCGCCCGGCGTGGCCGACGACGAGTGGCTGGCGGGGGAGCACGGGCAGCTCGCCCACGCGCTCGCGGCCAGCACCCGCGGGGGCTGGGAGTGGGAGGCGAGCACGTACTACCACGGGTTCGTCGTGCGGGCGTACCTGCTGTCGCTGCGCGGCACCGACCCCGCGGCGCTGCCCGCCGAGGCCCGTGACCGGCTCGTCGCGATGGTCGACGTGCTCGCGGGTCTCGCGACCGACGGCGGCGTGCTGCCCTCGGTGCACGACGGCCCGTACGTGCGTCCGTCCCTCGCGCTGGAGTGGACGGAGCTGGCCGCGCTGGCGGACGGCTTCGTCACCGGCGCCGGGCTCGACGCGGTCGCCGCGCACGCCCGCACGGAGGCCGCGGCCGGGGACGGCGACGACGAGCCCGCCGACGGGCTCGAGACCGAGCTGCGGCGCATGGGCGAGGGCTCGGCCGACTGGTTCGCCGGCCCGCCCCTGCCGGTGGAGCGGGCCCCGCGGCCCGCCGTCAGCCTGGACGAGGAGGTGGGGATCGCCGTCCTGCGCGGCGCGGGGATCCACGCCGTCCTCGACCACGGCCCGCACGGCGCGGGGCACGGCCACCACGACAAGCTCGCGCTCGCGCTGTTCGGGCGGAGCAGCCCCTGGCAGCCCGACCCGGGCCAGGTGCCGTACGGCCACCCGGCGTGGCGGGCGCACTACGCGTCGGCGGCCGCGCACCCCGTGGTCCGCGTCGGCGACGGCGACCCCGCCGAGGCCACCGGCCGCCTGCTGGCCCGCACCGAGCGGTCGCTGACCGTCGAGGTCCGCGGCGACGAGTCCTCCTGGTACGACGGCGCCCGCGCCGTCCGGCACGTGGTGCTCGGCGACGGCTACCTGCTCGACGTCGCGCACGCCCGCGCCGACCGGCCGCGCCGCCTCATGCTGGGGCTCCGGCCGGACGTGCCGCTGGGCGTGCGCGTCGACGGCGACACCGTCCGCACCGCCTGGCGCGGGGCGGAGGCGCTCGACGGCGTGCACGCGGCGCGCGCGGCCGGACCCGACGGCACGGGGTCGGACACACCCGTGCCCGTGCGGGCCGTCGTGCGGCCCGGACCCGGGCCGTCGGACGACCCGCAGCGCGAGCGCGCGCACGTGGACTGGGCGGCCGAGGCCGCGACGTCGGCCACCTGGGTGTCGGTGTTCCAGGCCGACGCCGGGGCCCGCGGCGGCGGCGCGGACGTGACGGGCGTCGAGCTCGCCGGTGCCGAGGTGCGGGTGCACCGCGCGGACGGCGCGGTCGACGTCCACCCGCTGCCCGCGGAGATGGCCGCAGAGAAGGCCGAGGCGATGGCATGACCGAGACGATCGCGCCCGCGCGGATGCTGCTGCTCGACGCCGACCGGCTGGCGGACCTGCGCTCGCGGCTCGACGGCGACCTGGCCCCGCAGTGGCGCCGGCTGGCGGAGCAGTGCGACCTGTACCGCCGCACGGCGCCGCCGGCCGAGCACCCGATGGCGAGCATCACCTACCTGGGGCCGGCGGCCGCGAACCTGGCCCTCGCCTACCGGCTCACGGGCCAGCGGCACTACCTCGAGGAGGCGTGGCGCTGGATCTCCGCGGCCGTCTCGTTCGACCACTGGGGCCGCGCCCACCTGCCCGACCACGACCTCGACGCCGGGTGGATCCTGCACGGCCTGTCGCTCGCGTACTCGTGGCTCGGCGACGACCTCGAGCCCCTGCGGCGCGAGGCCCTGCGCGCCAAGCTCGAGCTGCAGGGAGAGCGGCTGTACGACTTCGCCGTCGAGAGCGAGGGCGGCTGGTGGTCCAGCTCGTACTGGCAGAACCACCACTGGATCTGCCACACCGGCCTCGCCACCGTGGGCTACGCGCTCGGCGTGCGGGCGTGGACGGAGCGGGCCAAGGCGGCGATGGGCACCGTCGTCGACGTGCTGCCCGCCGACGGCTCCGACATGGAAGGCGTCGTCTACTGGCGCTACGGCGTGCCGTGGCTCGCGACGTACCTCGACCTGCTGCAGGACGCCGAGGGCGTGGACTGGTGGGACCGGTGCCGCTTCCTGGCCAGCACCTTCTTCTACCGGCTGCACCAGGCGGCGCCCGGCTACGAGGAGATCGTCGACCACGGCGACTGCCACGACCGGCGCAGCGGGCACAGCGTGGCCCTGTACCGGATCCTCGCCGCGCGCTACCGGCTCGGAGAGGCGCAGTGGCTCGCCGACACCGTCGCCGAGCGGTTCTTCTGGCGCGAGGCGTACGAGAGCGGCGTGAAGCCCGGTGTCCTGCCCGAGGCGTGGGCCGAGCTGCTCTGGTACGACGCGTCCGTGGCGCCCGTCGACCCCGCGACGTCGGTCGCGCCGCAGGCGGCGTTCGAGGACCTCGGGCTGCTGGTGCACCGCACGTCGTGGGCCGACGACGCCACGCTCGTGTCGTTCAAGTCCTCGCCCGGCGGCGGCCACACCGCCTGGGACACGTCGCGCCGGATCGACGCCGAGCGCGGCTGGGACACCCTCAGCGCGGGCCACCACCACCCGGACGCCGGCTCGTTCGTGCTCGCGTCGCGCGGGGCGTGGCTGCTGGTCGACGAGGGGTACTCCAACCAGAAGCGCGCCGGGCACCACAACCTCGTCCTCGTGGACGGGCAGGGCTTCGCGGGGGAGGGGCGCTACCACGTGTACGCCGACGCCCCGCCGGACCGCACCGCCGACATGGTCGACGTGCTCGCCGACGGCGGCTTCCTGCACGGCCGCGCCCGCACCGGGCGGATGTACCCGGCGGAGCTGGGCGTCGAGTTGCTGGAGCGCACGCTGGTCGTCATGCCGTCCGGGCGCACCGTCGTCGTCGACCGCGGCCGCGCCGCCGAGCCGCGCGAGTGGACCGTGCTGCTGCACGCCGACCACCCGAGCGAGGCCGTCGACCTCGGCGTACCGCACGACGGCGTCGGGGCCGTCGTCGACGACGGCGCGGTCCGGCGCGTGCTGCGCAACGGCCGCGCGGGCGCGTGGCTCACGACCCACGCTGCGGGAGGCGCACGCGCCGAGCAGGTCGTCACCGACGTGGCGGCGAACCCGACGTCGAGCACGCCGTCGCTGGTCGTGACGCGGCGGTTGCACACGCTGCGCGTCATGCCGCCCACGTCGCGCGACCTGCTCGCCGTGACCGTCGTCGAGCCCTTCGACGCCTTCCACCCGACCCCGTCCACCGCCCGAGTCCTCCCCACCGAACGCTGTGAGCGGGCGATTGGCCCTGTTTCGAAGGTGAACGGGGCCAAACGCCCGCTCACAACGGAGGGGGGGGTGGACCGGGGCGGCGGGGAGCGGGTGCACCACGCCGGGCCGGAC
>NZ_JBHWYY010000050.1:0-28846 GCF_042728595.1 Isoptericola sp. NPDC060185
GTTTCGTGGGCGAAACCGGGCCAAACGCCCGCTCACAACGCTGGGGCTCGGTCAGCGGAAGCGCTGCGCCGCCAGCGGGGCGGCTTCGGCGAGGCCGCGCACGGCGGGGTGGGCGTCGTCGGCCGCGCCGGCGGCGAGCACGTCGCTCATCGGCCCGGACGCGACGAACCGGCCCTCGGCCAGCACGTGCACGGTGGGGCACAACCGCGCGACCAGCTCCACGTCGTGCGAGACCAGCAGCACGGCGGTGCCCTCGGCGCGCGTGACGTCGGCGAGGCGGCGTACGATCTCGCCGCGCATCGCCGGGTCGACGGCGGTGAGCGGCTCGTCGAGCAGCATCGCGTCGGGCCGGGTGGCGAGGGCGAGCGCCAGCGCGAGCCGCTGCTTCTCCCCGCCGGACAGCGAGTGGATGGTGCGCCCGGCGAACTGCGGCTCCAGCGCGACGTCGTCGAGCAGCTGCTCGACGGTGCGGCCGCTCGCCCGGCCGGCCTTGCGGGCGTCGGACAGCGCACCGGAGACGGCGCGCTCCACCGTCCACCGCGGGTCGGCGTCGAGCCCGTTCTGCGCGACCGTGCGCACCGCGGCGCGGAACTTCTTCTTGTCCCGCCAGCCGAGCTTGCCCACCGTGCGGCCCTCGAACGTCACGTGGCCCTCGCGGATCCGCAGCTGCCCCAGCAGCGCCTGCACCAGCGTGGACTTGCCGGCACCCGACTCGCCCACGATCCCCACCGGCTCCGCCCCCGGCAGCAGCACCAGGTCGATCCCCTCCAGGATCGCCGGGCCGCCGTACCCGACCACCAGGTCGGCCGCACGCAGGATCGGGGTGGGGGAGGTGGTGCTCATGAGGTCGCCTTCTGCTTCACGTGGCGCGCCCGGGCGGGCGCCGCCGGTAGTCCGACGAACGACGGTACCCCGCGGTTCCCGCACCCCGGCGTGGTGGTCCAGTTCCCGCGAGGTGGTCCGGAACTCGGCGAGGTGGTCCGGAACTCGGCGAGGTAGTCCGGAACTCGGCGAGGTAGTCCGGAACTCGGCGAGGTAGTCCGGAACTCGGCGAGGTAGTTCCTCCCGCGCGCATACTGCGGGGATGGCAGCGGACCGGGTGTCGGTACGACGGTGGGTCGCCGGGTACGAGGCGGCGTGGCGGGACAGCGACGCGGACGCCGTCGAACGGCTCTTCACGCCCGACGCCCGGTACGCGCGCTCCCCGTACGACCCCGAGGAGCTCGTGGGTCACGCCGCGATCCGCGGGTTCTGGACCGTCGACACCGGCGCGACGTTCACGATGGCGGCCGAGCCGCTCGCCGTGGAGGGGGACGTCGCCGTCGTCCGGGTCGAGGTGCGCTACACCGCGCCGCGGGAGCAGGAGTACCGCGACCTGTGGGTGCTGCGCTTCGCCCCCGACGGCCGCGTGGTGGACTTCGAGGAGTGGGCGTACTGGCCCGGGAAGGCCTGGAGCGCGGCGCTGTGAGCAGGCCGGTCGGGACCGCCTCGCGTCACGACTGCTCCGTGAACTACCTCACCGAGTCGTGAACTACTTCGCCGAGTCGTCAACTACCTCGCGGGACCACGGACCACGTCTTCACGACCGCGCGCCGCCGCGGGCGTCCATGCGGGCGAGGAGCTTGGGAAACACGTCGCCGAGCCGCAGGCCGTCGTGCTCGAACTCGTTGGTCACCCAGGCGCGGGCGTTCCCGACGTGCCCGGCGGTCTCCAGGGACAGGCCCGCGTCCACGAACATGTCATCGTGGTAGACGGCGGCCTCGAGCGGGGCTTCGTTGCGCGCCAGGACGTCGAGGTCGTACAGGTCGCCCCAGCCCTTGCGCGCGGCGAGCGCCTCGGCCGCCGGGCGGAACGGGCGCAGCGCGGCGACCTGCTCGAACATCCAGGGGTAGATCATCTCGCCGGTGAACAGCAGGGGCCGCGCGTCGCCGGCGAACGACGGGTCCTCGTCGCGCACGCGCTGCGCCGCCCACGCCGTCGCCCCGGTGCCGGACTGGGCGTAGATCGACTCGTGCAGGACGGCGTACATCGGGTTGGTGGCGAAGCCGGTGGCGGCCTCCACCTCGGCGAGGAAGGTGTCGGACAGCTCGCCCGCGCCGTCGTCGTCGAACGCCTCGTCGACGATCCAGTGCACGCGCTCGAAGCCGGGGCCCATGCCGAACGCCATGCCGAGCGTCTGGAAGCGCTCGACGGTGAGCAGGTCCCCGCCGGGCAGGCGCACGTCTCCCGCGGCGATGCGGTCGGCGATCCGTGCCACGCGCTCGACGTCGTCGGGGTACCGCTCGCGGTAGAGCGCGTTCTTGGCGACGACGCGCGGCTGGGTGCGCCGGTAGACGTCCTCGGCGCTCGCGGTCAGGCCCGCCAGGCCGCCGGTGACGTACGACGCCGCGACGGCCTCGGGCGCGCGCGACAGGTAGGTGAGCGTGAGGAACCCGCCGTACGACTGGCCGAGGGTGGACCAGCGGCGCCCGCCGTAGACCGTCTTCCGCACATGCTCGGCGTCGTCGACGATGGCGTCGGCGCGGAAGTGGGAGAGGTGCTCGGCCTGCGCCTCGGCGGAGCCGAGCGCGGTCAGCGCTCCCGCGCGCACCGCCGTCGAGCGGCCGGTACCGCGCTGGTCGAGCAGGACGACGCGGAAGCGCTTGAGCGCCTCGCCCGCCCAGCCGTCCGGGCCGGTGGGGCGGGGGCCCTTGCCGCCCGGGCCGCCCTGGAGGAAGACGAGCAGGGGCAGGTCGTCGGCCTGTCGGGTGGGGTCGACGAGCTCGCGCACGAAGAGCGAGATCGTGCGCCCGTCGTCGGGGTGCGACCAGTCCAGCGGCACCGTGAGGGTGCGGTCGGTGACGTGGACGCCGGGGATCGTGTACTCGCGCATGGTGGTCCTGCCCGTGGTGCTCACCGGCACAGCCTAGGCCGGGTTGCATTAATAGAGCGACTGCTCCAACAATGAGGTCGTGCCCCGAACCTCCGCCTCGTCCGTGACCGAGGTCCGCCAGCCTCGCGCCGTGCCCCTGCTCGTCCTCGCGGCGACCGTCCTGCTCGGCGTGGGGCTGGGCGTCGGCCTCCCGCCGCTCGCCCGCTGGCTGGAAGGCTTCCTGGAGTCGAGCCCGCTGCCGGACCTCGGCCCGGTCGGGCTGCTCGCCGGCCTGCCGCCGGCCTGGTCCGTCCCGATCCTCGGGGGGCTCGGCGTGCTGGTCGGGACGCTGCTGGCGCTGTCGACGATCGGGGAGGCGCTGCGCCTGACCGTCGCGGCCGACCACCTGGAGCACCGCACGGACGACCAGGAGGGCTGGGTGGAGCGGGGCGACGTCGCGGACGTCTTCCGCGACGGCCGGTACCTGGTCCTCCTCGGCCCGGGCGGCGCGCCGCGGGCCCGGCTGGATGCCGACACGCTGCGCACGGCCGAGGTGCGGGGCGCGTTCGAGGCGCACGGCTGGCCGTGGCGCGACGCCGACCCGCACGAGCACGAGTACGAGCGGTGGATGGACGGGCGCCCGGGCTTCGCCCCCGCCGAGCACGCGTTGCTGCGCCGCCGGCTCGCGGAGCGCAAGGACGCCGGCGCGGTGGCGGAGGTCGACGCCGAGCTCGCGGCGCACGGCATCGTTGCGCGCGTCCGGGGCGACCGGCTCCAGGCCCGGCGGTTCGCCGTCCCCGCCGCCCCCGTGACCGAGAATGCCCGTGGCACGCACCATTGACCCCGCGCGCCACGAGGCGCGCCGTCTTCAGATCATCGACGCCGGGCTGACCGTCCTCGCGGAGCGCGGGTACGAGGGCGCGACGACGGCGGCGATCTGTCGGCAGGCCGGTATCGGCTCGGGCACGTTCTTCCACTACTTCGCCACGAAGACGGAGCTGGTGCTCGCCATCCTCGAGCTGGGCACGGCCGAGACGGTCGAGAAGTCGGCGGCCCTCGAGGGCCGCACCGACCCGCTCGGCGTCCTGCTCGACCTGTTGGCGGGTTGGGCGGACGACGCGGCCGACCCGCGCATCCCCGGCTTCGTGCGCGCCGTCGCCGGCGTCATGCACCTGCCGGCGGTCGCGGCGGCCCTGGCGGACGACGACCGCGCCCAGCGCGACCTCCTGGTCCCGTGGATCGAGCGCGGCCAGGCCGCGGGCGAGGTCCGCGCCGACCTCGCGCCCGCCCGCATCGCCTCGTGGCTGGTCCTGCTGTCCGGCGGCTTCCTGGAGCGCGTCGCCACCGACGACCGCTTCACCGTCGAGGGCGAGCGCGCGCTCCTGGTCGCCACGGCGCGGACGTTCCTGGCGGACGACGCGTCCGACGGGCCCCGCCCCGGTCAGACGGGCGGTCGGTGAGCCGCCGCCCAGGGGTCGTTCGCCGGGTCGGCGAGGAAGGCCCGGGCGTGATCGGCGAGGGAGCGGTCCAGGTCCTCGACGGTCAGCGTCGAGTACTCGAGGACGTCGTACTCGTCGTCCGCCTCGACGAACCACCGTGCTGAGGGGAGCCCTTCGTGGCCGATCTCGCGGTGGGCCCAGGCGGCCAGCTCGCGCGGGCTGATCGAGCCCGCGAGCAGGTCCAGGATCTTGCGCCGGACCTTCACCGTCTCGACCTGGTCCGGGGCGGGGACGTGGAGCCGGAGCTCGGCCGCCGCGGTGTCCGCCGTCAGCCGGAGCGCCGACGGCGCGTCGTCGGGATACGCGCCCGCCAGCTCGGCGAGCGCGGGCGAGTCGAGCCCGGCGACCAGCGCCTCCACCGCTGCGGTGACCAGCCGCTCCCGGGTGGCGGGCCGCACCTCGTCGCGGAACAGGCACAGGGCCTCGGCCAGCCGGTCCCTCGCCTCGTCCCGATCCACGAGCGCACCGTAGCGGACGGCCCGGCGGGCGCCGCCCGGCACCCGGCACAGGCAGTGGCAGTGGCAGCGGTAGCGGCCGAGCGGAGCACAGCACCCAGCAGCCCAGTCCACCACCGGGCGGAGGGCGAACGCAGAGCGGCGGGGACGGACGTCGTGCGGGCGGTCGTAGATGTCCCGAAGTGGAGGGCGCCCTGGCGCCCGTGAACGCGACCGCCCGCACGAGGTCCGTCCCCGCCGCGGGCTCAAGCAGAACTACTGCACGTCAGCATCAACCCAATCGAACGTCTTCGTGACCGCCTTCTTCCAGGACCGGTAGAGCCGCTCGCGCTCGTCCTCGGCCATGGCCGGCGACCAGCGCTTGTCCTCCGCCCAGTTCGCGGTGACGTCCTCCTCGCCCTTCCAGAACCCGACGGCGATGCCGGCGGCGTAGGCGGCGCCGAGCGCCGTCGTCTCGGCGACCTTGGGCCGCACGACGTCGACGCCGAGCTGGTCGGCCTGGAACTGCATGAGCAGCTCGTTGGCCACCATGCCGCCGTCCACCTTGAGCTCGGTGAGGTCGACGCCGGAGTCGAGCTTCATCGCGTCGACGACCTCGCGGGTCTGGAAGGCCACGGCCTCGAGCGCCGCGCGCGCGATGTGGTTGCGGTTGACGTACCGGGTGAGGCCGACGAGCGCGCCGCGCGCGTCGGGCCGCCAGTACGGCGCGAACAGGCCGGAGAACGCGGGCACGAAGTAGGCGCCGCCGTTGTCCTCGACCTTGCGGGCCAGCCACTCGACGTCGGGGGCGTCCTCGAACATCCCGAGGTTGTCCCGCAGCCACTGGATGAGGGAGCCGGTGACGGCGATGGAGCCCTCGAGGGCGTACACCTGGGGGGCGTCGCCGATCTTGTAGCAGACGGTGGTGAGCAGGCCGTTCTTGCTCGGCACCTTCTCCGTGCCCGTGTTGAGGAGCATGAAGTTGCCGGTGCCGTAGGTGTTCTTCGCGGTGCCGGTCTCGAAGCAGGCCTGGCCGAAGGTGGCCGCCTGCTGGTCGCCGAGGATGCCGGCGATCGGCACGCCGGGCACGAGGCCGCGGGGGCGGCCCTGGCCGTACACCTCGGAGGAGGAGCGGATCTCGGGCAGCATCGACAGCGGGATGCCCATGTCCGCGGCGATGTCCTCGCGCCAGCTCAGGGTGTCGAGGTCCATGAGCATGGTGCGCGACGCGTTGGTGACGTCGGTGACGTGCACGCCGCCGTCGGGCCCGCCGGTCATGTTCCACAGCACCCAGGTGTCGGTGTTGCCGAAGAGGAGGTCGCCCTTCTCGGCGGCCTCGCGCGCGCCCTCGACGTTGTCGAGGATCCACTTGACCTTGGGGCCGGAGAAGTAGGTCGCCAGCGGCAGGCCGACGATCGACTTGTACTTGTCGGCACCCTCGGAGCCGCCGAGCTCGTCGACGATCGCCTGCGTGCGGGTGTCCTGCCACACGATGGCGTTGTAGACGGGCTTGCCGGTGTTCTTGTCCCACACGACGGCGGTCTCGCGCTGGTTGGTGATGCCGATGGCGGCGAGGTCGGTGTGTGCCAGGTTGCCGCGGGTGAGCGCCAGCCCGACGACCTCGCGGACGTTGCTCCAGATCTGCTCGGCGTTGTGCTCGACCCAGCCCGCCTTGGGGAAGATCTGGTCGTGCTCGAGCTGGCCGGTGGAGACGATCCGGCCGGAGTGGTCGAAGACGATGGCACGCGAGCTCGTCGTGCCTTGGTCGATGGCGAGGACGTAGTCAGCCATGGGGGATGCCCTTCACGTCGATGTGGTGGAGAGGGTGCCGGCCGGGCCCGGCAGGGCCCGGCCGGCGGGGTCGGTCAGGAGTACACGGCGCCGAGCAGGCCGGCGAGCACGCCGCCCACGAGGGGGCCGGCCACGGGCACCCACGAGTAGGCCCAGTCGCTGGAGCCCTTGCCCTTGATGGGCAGGAGGGCGTGCGCGATACGCGGGCCGAGGTCACGGGCAGGGTTGATGGCGTACCCGGTGGGGCCACCGAGGCTGGCGCCGATCGCGACCACGATGAGGGCGACGGCGAGCGGCCCCAGGCCGGACGGCGTCTTGCCGGACACGACGACGAAGAACACGAGCACGAAGGTCGCGATGACCTCGGTGATGAAGTTCCAGCCGTAGGAGCGCAGCTCCGGCCCGGTGGAGAACACCGCCAGCTTGGTGGCGGCGGGGGCCTCCTGGTCGAAGTGGTTCTTGTAAGCCACGAACGCGAGCACGGCACCGATGATCGCGCCGATCATCTCGGCGGCGAAGTAGATGAACATGTTGCTCACGGTCGGTTCGATCGTCGCGGTGATCGCCCCGCCAGGCCCGGTGACCGAGTAGAACGGCATGTCCGCGCTGAACAGGCCGATCGTGACGGCCGGGTTGAGGTGGGCTCCCGACTTGTAGGCGGTGAACACACCCGCGAACACCGCGAGGCCCCATCCGAAGTTGATGAGGAGCCAGCCGCCGTCGAAGCCCTTGGTCTTCGGGAGCACCACGTTGGCGACGACGCCGGCGCCCAGCAGGATCAGCGTCGCGGTCCCGAGGATCTCGGACCAGAACGCCTGCATGATCAATGAGTCCATCGTCGGTTCTCTTTCTCTTGAGGGACCACGTTGTCCTCTCCGGGACCGGAGAGCCCGCGGGCGGCATCGCCTCGCGGAAGCCCGGCCGGTCGCCCGGCCGGGAAGGGATCAGCCCCGCAGGGGCTGCATGGCGGCGACGTCGGGCGCGCGCAGGCGCACGGCCTCGGCGCTCGCGTCGTCGGGCTGGAGCTCCGCCTCGTCCTCTGCCTGGGCGCGGGCGGTGTAGGCGTCGACCTCGGCCTGCCGCGTGGCGGCGTCCCAGCCGAGGAGCGGCGCGGCGATGTCGGCGATCTCGTCGAGGGCGGCCAGCCCGCGGTCCGGCACCTCGTAGACGAGGCGGGTGCGGTGCAGCAGCAGGTCCTCGAGGTGCAGGGCACCCTCGTGGCTGACGCCGAAGTGGATCTCGGCGCGCAGGTAGGCGGGCGCGTGCTCGAGCGGCTGGGCCAGCGACGGGTCCTGCTCGCACAGGTCGACGAGCTGGCGCAGGGACGACCCGTACCGGTGCAGCAGGTGGTCGACCATCGCGGGCTTCCACCCGAAGCGGGCGGCCCAGGTGCGGGCCAGCCGTCGCGTGGCCTGCAGGCCGACCGCGCCGAGCAGGGGGATCTTGTGGGTGATCGACGGCAGCGCGGCCGCGCGCTGCCCGATGGCGAAGTCCACGGCGTCCTTCGCCATCACCCGGTAGGTGGTGAGCTTGCCGCCCGCGATGACGGTGAGCCCGGGCACGGGGCTGGCGACGGTGTGCTCGCGCGACACCTTGGCGGAGCTGGTGCCCTCCTTGGTGCCGGGCTGCAGCAGGGGGCGCAGGCCCGCGTAGGTCCCGATGATGTCGTCGCGGCTCAGCGGGTGCGCCAGGACGGCGTTCGCATGGTCGAGGATGTAGTCGATGTCCTGCGCCGTGGCGATGGGGTGCGTCGGGTCCTGGTTCCACGGGGTGTCGGTGGTGCCGACCACCCAGTAGCGGGACCACGGGATCACGAACAGCACGGACTTCTCGGTCTGCAGGATGAGCCCCACTGTGCCCTTGATGCGCTCGCGCGGGACCACGATGTGCACGCCCTTGGAGGCCAGCACCCGCAGACCGCCCTCGTCGCCGGACAGCGCCTCGGTGTCCTCGGTCCATACGCCGGTCGCGTTGATGACGTGCCGGGCGCGCACCGTGATCTCCTCGCCGCTCTCGAGGTCGACGAGCACCGCACCGTTGACGGCGCCCGTCGCGCCCTTGGTGAGGCCCACGACCTGCGTGCGGGCGGCGGCGTGCGCGCCGTAGCTCACGGCGGTCCGCACCAGCGTCGTGACGAGGCGGGCGTCGTCGACCGAGGCGTCCCAGTACTGGACGGCGCCGATGGCTGCGTCGTGGGCGAGGTCGGGGAACTTGCTCGACATCTGACGCCGGCTGAGGTGGCGGTGCAGCGGCATGGCGCGGCGGCCCGGGGCCAGCGACGCGAGGGTGTCGTAGAGGGCGATGCCGGCGCCGACGTACGCGCGCTCCCACAGCCGGTGCTCCAGCGGGTAGAGGAACGGGACGGGCTTCACCAGGTGCGGCGCGATGTCCTTGAGCAGCAGGTCGCGCTCGGTGAGCGCCTCCTTGACGAGGTGGAAGTCGAGCATCTGCAGGTAGCGCAGGCCGCCGTGGACCAGCTTGCTGCTGCGGCTCGACGTGCCGGAGGCCCAGTCCTGCGCCTCGACGATCGCCGTCGACAGGCCGCGCGTCGCGGCGTCGAGCGCGATGCCGGCGCCGGTGACCCCGCCGCCGATGACGAGGACGTCGAGCTCACCGCTCGGGGACTGCGAGCCCTTCAGCGCGGCGAGCGCCTGGGTGCGCGACTCGGCCGTGAGGCGGGTGGAGGCCATCGGGGGTTCCTTCCGGTCGACGAGGACGCTCCCAGGTCAGCACCGCTGGCACGTCCGCGCAAGCCAGGTGCACGAACGTGCAGGATGAGATCCTGGAGCCATGGCGAGCTACCGGGAACGCGACGTCGTCATGGCGGCGACGATGTACTACCTCCAGGACATGAAGATGGAGACGATCGCGCGCCACCTGCGCACGTCCCGGTCCACCGTCTCGCGGCTCATCAAGCGCGCCCGGGAGACCGGCGTCGTCGAGATCACGCTGCGTCCCGGCCCGTCCCGGGCGCCCGGGCTCAGCCAGGAGATCGCCGAGCGGCACGGCATCGACGCCTACGTGGTCCCCGTCGCCGACTCGGCCACCGACGACGACCGCCTGCAGCAGGTCTCGGTCACCACCGCCCGCCTGCTGGCCCGCTGGTTCGACTCGGACATGGTGCTCGGCGTCGCCTGGGGCACGACCCTCGCCGCCATCACCGAGCACCTGCCGCACAAGCCCACCCGCGGCGCCGCCGTCGTGCAGCTGAACGGCGCCGCCAACACCAGGACCTCGGGCATGACCTACGCGGGCGACCTGATCGCAGGCTTCGGGACGGCCTTCGACGCGTCCGTCCACTACTTCCCCGTCCCCGCGTTCTTCGACTTCGCCGAGACCAAGGCGGCCATGTGGCGCGAGCGCTCCGTGCGCCGCGTGCTCGACGTCCAGTCCCGCGCCGACATCGCTCTCTTCTCCGTGGGCGCGCTCACCGGCGGCGTCCCCTCGCACGTGTACTCGGCGGGCTACCTCGACCCCGACGACGTCGCCGTCCTCGACGCCGAGGGCGTGGTGGGCGACGTGTGCACCGTCTTCATCCGGTCGGACGGCACGTACCGCGACATCTCCCTCAACGCCCGCGCCACCGGGCCCGCCCCGGCCGAGCTGCGCCGCATCCCCCGGCGGCTGTGCGCCGTCGCGGGCGACAACAAGGTGGTGCCGCTGCGGGCGGCGCTCGCGGCCGGCGTCGTGACCGACCTGGTCATCGACGAGGCCACCGCCGTCGCGCTCGTGGAGGACTCGTGAACGTCCGTGCAGCGGGACGGCCGCGCCCGCGAGGGTCCGCGCTCGTAGAGTGACGCCGTGCACCCGGACCCGTCCCGCGACCACGGTGCGTCGTACGCCGTCCGCCCCGCTCTCCCGGCCGACATGCGGGCGGTGCGCCGCCTCGTGGAGCCGTACGCCGAGCGACGCATCCTGCTGGCCAAGGAGATGGTCGGCTACTACGAGGCGGTCCAGGAGTTCCTGGTGGCGGCCGACGCCGACGGCGAGGTCGTCGGCTGCGGCGCCCTGCACGTCATGTGGGACGACCTCGCCGAGGTCCGCACCCTCGCCGCCGACCCGGCCTGGCGGGGTCGCGGCGTCGGGCACGCGATCGTCGAGGGGCTCGTCGGGCGGGCGCGCCAGCTCGGGCTGCGCCGCGTCTTCTGCCTCACGTTCGAGGTCGGCTTCTTCCGCACCCACGGGTTCCGCGAGATCGACGGCACGCCCGTCGACGCGGAGGTGTACGCAGAGCTCCTGCGCTCCCACGACGACGGCGTCGCCGAGTTCCTCGACCTCGCGCGCGTCAAGCCGAACACCCTGGGCAACACGCGGATGCTGCTCGAGCTCTGACGTCACCCGGAGCCGTGATCTCACCTGGTGCTGTGAGCGGGCGTTTGGCCCCGAACTCGGCCCGGATCAGGGCCAATCGCCCGCTCACAGCAACGACGGACGGCGTCAGGTAGGCAAGTGGTAGCGCCCGGTGTCGTCCTGCTCGACGAGGCCGTCCTCGACGAGGCCGGCGAGGCAGCGGTCCACCTGCGCCTGGTCGGGACCGGAGTCGGCCAGCAGCGCGCGCGGCAGCGGGTCCGCGGCGCCGCGCAGCGCGGCCATGACGCGCCCGCGCACCTGGCGGTCGGTGCCGTGCCAGGCCTGGGTGCGACGGCGGTGCGCGTGGGCGTCGGGCGGGTGCCCGGCGGCGCGCCACGCGCAGAGGTCCGCGACCGGGCAGGCGCCGCAGCGGGGAGCGCGGGCGGTGCACACGACGGCGCCGAGCTCCATCGACGCGGCGGCCCAGCGAGCGGCGGTGGCGTCGTCCTCGGGCACGACGGCGGCGGCGAGGGCACGCTCCGCGGCGGTGGGAGAGGGGGCCCCGAGCGCGGTGCCGCCGCGGGCGCGGGCCAGCACGCGGCGCACATTGGTGTCGACGACGACGGAGCGGCGGCCGAACGCAAACGCGCGCACGGCCGCGGCCGTGTACTCGCCGATGCCGGGCAGGGCGCGCAGGGCGTCCTCGTCGTCGGGGACGGCGCCGTCGTGCCGCTCGACGATCGCGGCCGCGCACTGCTGCAGGCGCAGCGCCCGGCGAGGGTAGCCGAGCCGGTCCCACGCGCGCAGCACGTCGGCGGTGGAGGCAGCGGCGAGGTCGGCCGGCGTCGGCCACCGCTCCAGCCACGCCCGCCACACCGGCTCGACCCGTACCACCGGCGTCTGCTGCAGCATCACCTCGCTGACCAGCACGCCCCACGGCGTGCGGTCGGGCCGCCGCCACGGCAGGTCGCGCGCGGCGTCGTCGAACCACGCGACCGTCCGCGCGACCAGCGGGTCCGGGGACGCAGCGGCCGACGGCGTCGGGGCGAGCGGGAGGGTCTGCACGGTCGCCCATTGTGTCCCACGAGCGGCACACCACCCGCCGAGCTGTCAGGGCCACAGGGGCGTATACCCCGCCGTGGGCCTGACAACTCGCGAGTGCGTCGAGCTGTCAGAGCCAGGGCGGGGTATACCCCTCTGTGGCCCTGACAAGTCCCGGGTGCGACGGCCGGCGGCGCGGCTCCGTGGTCGGCGAACCTGCACGTCGTACGGTGGCGCCGCCGCGCCGTTCGAGGGGAGCGGTGCGGTTCGAGACGGAGGGGTGGCCCGTGGCACGTGCGGACGACGGGCGTCGAGGTGGCAGCACCTCGCGCGGCGCCGGCGCGCGCTCCGGCGCGTCCGGGCGCTCGGGCGCCTCGCCCCGTGGCACGACGTCGCGTGGCACGACGACCGGTGCCGGCAAGGGCGGCGCCACGCCGGCCCCGAAGAAGCCCTCGGCGTCCGCGTCCCGGAGTGGTGCGAAGTCCACCTCGAAGCCCGCACCGAAGCAGGCACCGAAGGGCGCGGCCCGCGGCGCCTCCGCCAGGTCGGGGTCGGGAGGCGGAGCACGGTCCGGGGGCGCGAAGGCCTCGTCGGCCCGCTCGTCCACGACGCGTGCGTCGACCAGCCGCTCGTCGACCAGCCGCTCGTCGACCAGCCGGTCGTCGACCAGCCGGTCGTCGACCAGCCGTTCGTCGAGCAGCCGGTCGTCGTCGGCTCGGTCGTCGTTGAACCGTTCGTCGGGAGCCCGGGGCGGAAACCGTCGGGTGGTCACGACGTCCCAGCTCGTCGCCCCGGGAGCGTCGCGCGGTGGTGCGCGCTCGGCGTCGGCCGGACGCACGGCCTCGCGCCCCGCGAGGTCGAGGACGGGGAGGCCGCGCACGGCGCCGCGCCGTGCGCGCCGCTCGACGGTGGTGACGCTGCTCGTGGTGGCGTTGCTGTGCGCGACGGGCGTGGTCGGCGGCTACGGCCTGGGCCGCGCGGTCGACGGCGTGCGCGGGATGCTCGCCGGGCCGGAGAGCCTGCCGGCCGACAAGGTCGCCGCGCCCGAGCCCATCAACGCCGGCGGGCCGTGGACGACCTGCACCCCGGACGCCGTGGAGCTGCGCCTGTCGTCGAGCGCGACGACGGTGACGGCGGGGTCGCCGATGTCGTTCATGGTGCGGGTGACCAACGTGGGCCGCGTGCCCTGCACGTTCAACGGCACCGCCGCCAGCCGCGCGGTGACGATCGTCGACGCCGCGAGCAAGGAGCGGGTCTGGTCGTCGTCGGACTGCGCGGACGGCTCGCGGCTCCTGCTCCTCGGCCCGGGCGACCTCAACGCGGGCGAGGTGCACTGGAAGTCCCAGACGTCCGGCAAGGGCTGCAAGGGCCAGCCCACCGTCCCCGCCGGCACCTACGAGGCGACCGCGTCGCTCGTCGACGTGCCCGGCGCGAAGAGCGACCCCGTCACCTTCACCGTGGCCGCAAAGGCGAAGGCCACCGACGACGGAGCACCGACGGGCGGCGACGGACCCGAGGGAGACGCCGCTGAGGGCGACGCGAAGTCAGACGACGCGAAGTCAGGCGACGCGACGTCCGCGGACGCGAAGTCTGCGGACACGACCGACTCGTCGGCGGGCGGCGAGGACGACGACTCGCAGGGCGACGACGCGGACCACGGACGGAAGAAGGACGGGGCGGAGCGCGCCCCGGACCGCAAGGCGGAGGCCGACGAGAAGGCGTCCCGGCTGGGCTGAGTCGAGACCCTCGCCCGCCCGGCCGACTCGACTGTCCGGCTGACTCGACTGTCCGGCTGACAGGGATCTCGTCGCGGGGTGACCGGGGTCTCGCCCCAGGTCAGGGATCGCTCAGGTCAGACGTAGCGCTCGAGGATGCTGGACTCGGCGAGTCGCGACAGCCCCTCGCGGACGGCGCGCGCACGCTGCTCGCCGACGCCGTCGACGGCCATCAGGTCGTCGACGCTCGCAGCGAGGAGCTTCTGCAGCCCCCCGAAGTGCCCGACCAGGCGCTCGATGATGGCGGCGGGCAGGCGCGGCACCTTCGACAGGAGCCGGTAGCCGTGCGGCGCCACCGCGGCGTCGAGGGCCACGCCGCCGCCGGGCAGCTCCAGCACGCGGCCGATGTGGCCGAGGTCGAGGAGCTGCGCGGAGTCGAGGGCGGCGAGGTCGGCCTGGACCCCGGTGAGGGAGCGGCCGCTGCGCTCGAGCTCGACGTAGTCGCGGACCACGAAGTCGCGGTCGGCACCGATGCCGCCGATGAGCTCGTCGAGCTGCAGGGCGAGCAGGCGCCCGTCGGCGCCGAGCTCGACGACGTACCCGTCGATCTCCTCCGAGATGCGGCGCACCATCTCCAGGCGCTGGACGACGGAGCAGACGTCGCGCACCGTGACGAGGTCCTCGATCTCCAGCGCGGACAGGGTGCCCGACACCTCGTCGAGGCGGGAGCGGTAGCGCTCCAGGGTGGCGAGGGCCTGGTTCGCGCGGCCGAGGATGGTGTCGGGGTCCTCGAGGACGTGCCGGTGCGACCCGACGTAGATGGCGATGATCCGCATCGACTGGCTGACGGAGATCACCGGCAGGCCGGACTGCTTGGCGACGCGCTCCGCGGTGCGGTGGCGGGTGCCGGACTCGCTGGTCTCGATGGACGGGTCCGGGAGCAGCTGGACGGCGGCTCGGCGGATACGGGTGGCGTCGTGGTCGAGGACGCAGGCACCGTCCATCTTCGACAGCTCGCGCAGGCGCGTGGCCGAGAACTGGACGTCGAGCTCGAACCCGCCGGAGCACATCTGCTCCACGGTCTTGTCGAGGCCGAGGACGATGAGCGCGCCCGTGCGGCCGCGCAGGATGCGCTCGAGGCCGTCGCGCAGCTCGGTGCCGGGGGCGACCGCGGCAAGCGTCTCCCGGAGCAGGGCATCGGAGTGCACGGAGGAGGGAGCCACGGGGGAATCCTACGACGCGGAGGGGCGCTCGCCCCGGCGATCCGCCGATCGGACGCCGACCCCCGCGAGCTCGACGGCCTCGGCGAGGTGCCGGGCCTCCAGGAGCTGCATCCCGGCCGGTGCCTTGACCGCCGCGCCGGCCGGCACGACGGCCCGGACGAAGCCGAGGCGCGCCGCCTCGCCGACCCGTCGGTCGAGCCCGGTGACCGGCCGGATGTCGCCCGCGAGCCCGACCTCGCCGAGCGCGACCGTGCCGGTGGGCAGCGGCTCGCCCGTGCGCGCGGACACGATCGCGAGGGCGGTGGCCAGGTCGGCTGCGGGCTCGGTGACGCGGGCGCCGCCGATCGTCGAGACGTACACGTCCTGGTCGGCGAGCCGCAGCCCGCCGTGCCGGTGCAGGACGGCGAGGATCATCGCCAGCCGGGACGACTCGACGCCGCTGGTCGTGCGGCGCGGGTTCGCCAGCGGCGACGGCGCGACGAGCGACTGCAGCTCGAGGGCGAGCGGGCGCCGGCCCTCGAGGGTCACGGTGACGCACGTGCCGGGCACGCCCGCGCCGAGGTGGGAGAGGAACAGGCCGCTGGGGTCGCTCAGCCCGATGATGCCCTTCTCGGACAGCTCGAAGCAGCCGACCTCGTCCGTGGGTCCGTAGCGGTTCTTCACCGCTCGGACCATGCGCAGCCGCGAGTGCCGGTCGCCCTCGAACTGGCACACGACGTCGACCAGGTGCTCGAGCGTGCGCGGGCCCGCCACCGTGCCGTCCTTGGTGACGTGCCCGACGAGCAGCACCGGCACCTGCCGCTCCTTCGCGACGGCGATGAGCGAGGCGGCGACCTCGCGCACCTGGCTCACGCCGCCGGGGGCGCCGTCCACCTCCGTGGAGGCGATGGTCTGCACGGAGTCCACGACGAGCAGGTCGGGCTGGTTGGCCTCGATGTGGCCGAGCACGGTGCCGAGGTCGGTCTCCGCGGCGAGCAGCAGCGTCGGCGCCAGCGCGCCCACCCGCTCCGCGCGCAGGCGGACCTGCCCGGCGGACTCCTCGCCCGTCACGTACAGCACGGTGCGCGCGTCGCGACCGTCGGCCCCGCGCGCGTAGGAGGCGGCGACGTCGAGCAGCAGGGTCGACTTGCCGACGCCGGGCTCCCCGGCCAGCAGGACCACGGCGCCGGGCACGAGCCCGCCGCCGAGCACGCGGTCCAGCTCCGGCACCTGCGTGGGTGCCGCCTGCGCGGCCGCGACGTCGATGTCCCCGATCGGGCGCGCCGGCGCGCGGCCCGGGCTGGTCGCGACCGTGCGCGGCCCGGCCGACGCCGGGCCCTCGTCCGTCACCGTGCCCCACTCCTGGCACTCGCCGCAGCGGCCCACCCACTTGGGGGTGGTCCACCCGCACTCCGTGCAGCGGTAGCCGGGGCGCGACTGCTTGGCGCGGGTGCGGGAGGAGGTCGTGGTGCTCACGTCGTCAGACGCTAGGGGGAGGCACCGACACCGGCGCGGGCCGCGCGCGATGATGGCCGGGTGGTCCCCGTGAACCCCGACGTGACGCGGTTCCTGCACGACGGGCGCCTGCTGGCGATGCCGCGCCGGTGGGAGCACCGCCGGGTGGTGGCGCGCTGGCTCGCGCACGCCACGCTGCCCGACCTGCTGGAGCCGCTGGGGGAGCGCGAGCTCACGGACCGCCTTTCGGAGCTCGCCGCCGACCCGGTCGGCGCGCGGCGCGCGATGGTCGACCTGGGCGCGGTGCACCGCACCCGCGACGGCGCCGAGTACTGGCGCACCGAGCTCACGGAGTACGACGAGCTCGTCCCGGACGATGCCGTCGAGGACGCGACCACGTCCGAGGGGCTGCATCGCACGCTGCACCTCGACGGCCGCCGGATCGAGTCGGTCGCCACGTTCTACGACGAGCTGGACCGCGTCTTCATGGCGGGCGAGGACCGGCGGCTCCGGCCGGGCCTCGACGCCCTGGACGACCTGCTGCGCGGCGGGTTCGGCGCCGCGCACGGCGCGGACCGGGTCACCGTCGTCTGGCACGCCTTCGACCGTTCCCGCGACGCCCTCGGCTTCGCCGCGACGCGCGAGCACTACCTGGCGATGCTCGCGGACCCACGGTTCGACGCCGCGCTGTTCCGCGGGCGCCTCGCGGACCTCGAGGCCGGGCGCGGCCCGACGTACGCCGAGCTCGTGCTGGAGGTGTTCGCGGACCACCCCGGGGTGGAGCTGCTGCTGCGGTGATGTCCGGAGCACGGCCTAGGGTGTGCGCCATGCCCGTGCCCGAGGCGATCCCGATCGCCCACGTGCCCGACTACCGGACCGAGACGATCGGGCGGTACGACGGCGGACAGTTCTTCGCGTCGATCACGTACGCGTCACCCGAGGGGCCCTCCGGGGGAGCGGACCGGCGGGACCTGCAGCGGTTGTTCGTGGTGCTGCACCGGTTCGACGACGACGGCCACCACACGGGCTCCGACATCTGGGCCGCGGGGACGGCGCGCGACGAGGAGCGCCTGCGCGGCACGCCGGAGTCGCCCCTGGCGCGGGGCGAGGCACGCTTGGAAGAGCTGCTGGCCACCCTGCCCGGTGCGCTCTTCGGCGACATCGCCGTCCGGCCCTTCGAGGTCTTCGTTGACGGCGTGCGGTTCGGCCTCGTGCTCGAGAGGCACGACGACGAACTCGATCCCGACGGGCCGCCCGACTGGGCAGAGCTGTACCCGGACCTTCTCGGCTTCCACGCGCCCTGGGACGGCTGGCCGGATACCTGACGTCGTCAATGTGGGTCCCACGCGGGCATGAAGCGATCTGTGTCTGGTTCTGGCTCGAGTCGGAGGTGATGAGATGACTCTCGAATCGCTGGATCGCCGTGGAAACCTGCAACTTGTGGAGGACTCCACCCGGGCGTTTCCGGCACTCGCGATCAACGGCGACACCCTGGCGGCCCTTCTCGAAGACATGGAAGAAGAACTGCCCCACGGCCACGCCACCGCGACGGTGCGTGGCTGGCTCGCCGCGTACGAGGACATGATGGCGGCGGCGCAACGGAAGCTGCCTTACGTGCGGCCCGGGTTCTGACAGAGGCGTCGGGCTAAGAACGTTCGGTGGCCCGTGATGCTCCGGGTGCGGACCGGCCCCGGCCGCGGGTCAGTCCCACCAGAAGACCCACATCTCCTGTCCCACGAGCTGGTGCGCATACTCGTCCTCGGAGTCGTAGCCCGCAAAGACGGTGTCGGGGCAGAAGGCGAGGTGCTCGCGCGCGAGCGCCGTCGCCTGCTCGACGTCGGTCGGAGGGTTCGCGACGGACAGGCCGATCCGCGACGAGGACAGCAGGACCAGGCGGGCGCCGAACCGCTCCTCCCAGGACCGCAGCACCGCGCTGAGCTGCGCGGGCGTGGCCGTGTGGTTGGCGGCACCGGTCCACCCCGTGGCTGCCAGGACGTCGGCGCCTCGGCGGGCCGGCACGAGCGCGAGCCCGTACGGCCCTGCCGCGCCGCCCGGCGTGACGAGGCTGCGGACCAGGTCCAGCGCGGTCCGGTCCGGGGCGGACTCCACGGGCGCGGTCGACCCTCGCGCCAGCTCGCGGTGCTCGCCGAGGGCGAGCGAGCCGCCGAAGGCCTCCGCGTGCTGGGTGCGGATCGCGGCCAGGGCGCTCTCCGCGTCGAGGAGCTCCACCTGGGTGTCACGGGCGCCCCACGGGCACGGGTCCTGCGCCGTGAAGTCGACGACGACCGGGTGCAGACCCGAGCGGCCGGCGTCGGCGAGGAGCCGTGCGTACGCGCCAGCGAGGTCGGCGGGCGGCGCCGAGGTGACCCAGGCGCGCGCGTCGGCCAGGCCCGCTCCGACGGCGCCGAACCAGGGCTCCGCGGTGAGTGCCCCCGGCGGCAGGTCGGCGGGAAGCTCGGGGAAGGTCGCGACCGGCGGGAAGTACCGCATCACGAGGACAGGGTCCGCGCTCGCGCGGGCGGCGACGGCGTCCTCCACGACGCCGTCCACGTCCCAGCACGAGAATCCCGTGACCCGGGCGTGGAGCGACGCGAACGCCTGGAACCACAGGGCGGCCACGACGTCCCGGCTCCACCCGGTGGCCTCCTCGACCACGCCGTACGATGTGTCCTCGTCGAGCTCGGGCTGCGCCAGGCGGAAGAGCGTGTCGACCATCGCGACGATGTCGGCTCCTGGGGGAAGGGTCACGCGGGAGCCCGGGTACCGGCCGCGCAGGACGACGTCGTCGCTCGGATGAGTCACGCGTGCAGCGTAGTGCGCGGCACCCATGCGTGTCGGTGGGGCCACCCGAGGACGTGCTGCGCCGAGGTCCCGCTTCCACCCACCCGCACGGCCTAGGCTTCCTCGTGCACCGCCGCCGACCCCGCAGGAGGACATCGTGAGCCAGGCACGCACGGGCGGGAACGGCCGCCCGTCGCCGGAGGTGTTCCGCCGTCGTCGGATCGTGGTCGCGTCGGCCGCGGGCGCGCTGGTGCTGCTGGTGGTGCTGCTGACGGCGTTCGTGTGGCCGGGGTTCGCGCGCGAGGAGCCGACCCCGCAGGCCACGGTGACGGCGCCGGTCCCGACGCCGACGATCGCGCCGAGCGGGCGCCCGGAGTCGCAGACGGCGTTCCTCAAGGCGCAGCCGGACACGGTCCTCGCGCTGGCGCTGCAGGGCGTGACGGAGGACAAGAACCGCGAGAAGGAGGCCGACGCCGTCGAGGCGTGGCAGCTCACGTACGCGGACGGCACGGGCGACGGCGCGACGACGGTGCAGGTCGAGGCCGGACAGTGGGAGGACGACGACGCCGCGGCCGCCGCGTACGAGGCGCTGGTCAAGGCGGCCGGCGAGCCCACGGGCGAGGGCGACGTGACCGTGGACGGCACGAAGGTCGGCGCGTACGTCGTGACGCCGGGCTCGTCGGAGGGCACCGCCGTCGTCACGTGGCGCAACGGCACGGCCGTGCTGCAGGCCACGGGCCCGGCGGAACTGGTCGAGGACTTCTACTCCGCCTACCCGCTGTAGCCCGCGCGGCGGTCCCGACAGCCGCGCGCGACGTACCGTGGTGCCCGTGAGCGAGCAGACTGACGAGCAGGCCGGCGCCCCCCAGAACACCCGGGTGGGCGGCGTGAAGATGGCGTTCCTGGGCACGGGCAACATGGGCGAGGCGGTGCTGGCGGGCGCGCTGTCCGCGGGGGTCGCGCCGCACGACGTGGTGGCCACCTCCCGCCGGCCGGAGCGCGGCGCGCATCTCACCGAGCGGTTCGGGGTCCGCGCGACGACGGACAACGTCGCCGCCGTCGAGGGCGCGCACGTCGTCGTCGTCGGGGTGAAGCCGAAGGACGTGGGCGCGATGCTCGACCGGGTCGCCGACTCCCTCGAGCCGGGCGCCGTCGTCGTGAGCGTCGCCGCCGGGCTGCCGCTGTCGTTCTTCGAGCAGCGGCTGCCCGCGGGGACCCCCGTGGTCCGGGCGATGCCGAACACACCCGCCCTGGTGGGCGCGGGCGTGACGGCGGTGGTCGGGGGCTCGGCCGCCCGCGAGGACGACGTCGCCCTGGTGGAGCAGGTGCTCGCCGGCTCCGGTCACGTGTTCCGGGTCGCGGAGAAGGACATCGACGCGTTCGGCGCGCTCGCGGGCTCCGGCCCGGCCTACGTCTTCTACGTGGTCGACGCGATGGCGGAGGCCGGCGTGCTGCTCGGCCTCACCCGCGACGTCGCGCGGCGCCTCGCCGTCGAGACCGTGCTGGGCTCCGCGAAGCTGCTCGACGAGACGGGGGAGCACCCGGTCCTGCTGCGCGAGAAGGTCTCGTCGCCGGGCGGCACCACGGTGGCCGCGCTGCGCAAGCTCGACGACGGCGGCGTGCGCGCCGCGTTCCTCGACGCGCTCGAGGCGGCCCGGGACCGGTCGCGCGAGCTCGCCGCCGAGCACGGCTGAGCGGCGTCGTGACGAGCCGTGCGGGATGACGGGCAGGACGGGATGACGGGCGACGGCACCCACGGCCAGGAGGCCGGGCGTCGCGGGCGTCGGCCGGCGGGCGCCGGAACCCGGGAGCCCGTCCTCGCCGCCGCCCGCGAGGAGTTCCTCGAGCGCGGCTACGAGGCGGCGTCCGTGCGCTCGGTCGCGCGGCGCGCGGGCGTCGACCCGGGCACCGTCCGCCACTGGTTCGGCGACAAGACGCGCCTCTTCGCCGCGTCGCTCGGGCTGGCCGACGTCGACCCGGCCGTCGTCGCGCGCGTGGCGGCGGACGGGCCGGTCGACGGGCTGGGGGAGCGGCTCGTGCGGGCCGTCGTCGAGCTGTGGGACGCGGACGGCGGCACCACGGTGCGCCTCGTCATCCCGGCGGTGATGACCGACCCGGGGCTGCGCGAGCTGCTGCCGCAGTTCCTCGGCGCGGAGATCCTGGGCCCGATCGTGCGCCGGCTCGACGTCGCGGACGCGCGGCTGCGGACCGTGCTCGTAGCCTCGCAGGTGGCGGGCATGCTCATGGCACGGTTCCTCGTGCCGATCGAGCCGTTGGCGTCGATGCCGGCGGACCGTGTCGCCGCGCTGGTCGGCCCGGCCGTCCAGCGCTATCTCACGGACGACCTGCCCCCCGCCTGACGTCGAGATCGCGCTCACCACCCTCAGGGGATTGCGCGGCACCGCTCCGTGAGAGCACAATTCACCACATGGGGAATAACGACGCCGCGGTACGGGTCCGCGGACTGAGGATCGAGCGCGGCGGCCGGCCGATCATCGACGGCATGGACGTGTCCGTGCCCGCCGGGCAGGTGGTGGGCCTGCTGGGGCCGTCCGGCTCCGGCAAGACGACGCTGCTGCGCGCCGTCGTCGGCGTGCAGGCCCGGGTGTCCGGCGAGGTGGGCGTGCTGGGCGAGCCGGCCGGCTCGCCCGCGCTGCGCCGTCGCGTCGGCTACGTGACCCAGGCCGCCTCGGTCTACACGGACCTCACGGTGCTGCAGAACCTGCGCTACTTCGCCCGGCTCGCCGGGCTGCCCGCCCCGGGGGCTGAGGCGGCGGTGCGCCGCGCCGTCGCCGCCGTCGACCTGGGCGGGCACGAGAAGCAGCGCGTCGCCACCCTCTCCGGCGGGGAGAGGTCGCGCGTCTCGCTCGCCGCCGCCCTCGTCGGCGACCCGGAGCTCCTGGTGCTCGACGAGCCCACGGTCGGTCTCGACCCCGTGCTGCGCCGCGACCTGTGGGCGATGTTCCGCCGGCTCGCGGCCGAGGGGCGCACGCTGCTGGTCTCCAGCCACGTCATGGACGAGGCCACCCAGTGCGACCGGCTCCTGCTGCTGCGCGACGGCGCGCTCGTCGCCGACCTCACGCCCGCGGAGCTCCTCGCCCGCACCGGCGCCCCCGACGCCGAGCGCGCGTTCCTCGCGCTCATCGACCAGCAGGCCCAGGAGACCCGATGACGCTCACCCTCACCACCGCGAGCCGCGTCCTGGCGCAGCTGCGGTTCGACCGACGCACCGTGGCGCTGATCCTCGTGCTGCCGTGCCTGCTGCTCGGCCTCATCGCGTGGATGTTCGACGGCACTCCCGTGCTCGACCAGTTCGGCCCGATGCTCGTGGGCCTGTTCCCGCTCATCGTGATGTTCCTGGTCACGAGCGTCGCGACCCTGCGCGAGCGCCAGTCCGGCACGCTCGAGCGGCTCATGACGACCCCGCTGCGCAAGGGCGACTTCGTGGCCGGGTACGCCCTCGCGTTCGCGGGCCTCGCGCTGCTGCAGTCGCTGGTGGTGGTGGGCTTCGCCCTTCTCGTCGGGATGGACGTGCTCGGCCCGCTGTGGCTGGTGATCGTCGTCGCGATGCTCGACGCCGTCCTCGGCTGCTGCCTGGGGCTGGCCGCCTCCGCGCTGGCCCGCAGCGAGTTCCAGGCCGTGCAGATGATGCCCGCGGTGATCTTCCCGCAGCTCATCACCTGCGGCCTGCTCATGCCCCGCGACCAGATGCCCGAGGTGCTGGAGTGGCTCTCGCGGGTCTTCCCGCTCACCTATGCCGTCGAGGCGATGCAGACCCTCGCCGCCGGGGGCGAGTGGGGCGACGTGCAGGGCGCGGTCGGCGCGATCGCGCTGTTCATCGTCGGCGCCGTGGTGCTCGGCGTCGCCACGCTGCGCCGTCGGACGGCGTGACGGTCCTCACCGGGTGGTGGTGCCCGTGACAGCTCGCCAGCAGAGTACGAGGACGCATCGTGGCGGCGCGCGAATCTGTAGTGTAGAAGCTCGCGAATCTGTAGCGTAGCGACCCTCGGATCTGCACCACCCCGCGCGATCGCGACGTCCGGCACCTGCACTGGCTCGCCGAACGACCCGGGCCCGACGTCGTCGACTCGGTCGTGGTCACCACGGGGCGGGCGGCCTACCGGCGCCCCGACGGGATCGCCGTCGTGCCTCTCGCGCTGCTCGGTCCGTGACGGCGCGTCACGGGCGGGCGGAGAACCGCTCCAGCAGGTCGGCGTGGCCGGAGCAGACGAGCAGGTCGTTGGCGCTCACGCGGGTCTCGGGGGTCGCGTACGTGAACTCGACTCCGGGCGACTTCACGCCGATGACGGTGACGCCGTAGCGCTTGCGGATGTCCGACTGCGCCAGCGTGAAGCCCTGCATCTCCTTCGGCGGGCGCATCTTGACGATGGTGAAGCCGTCCTCGACCTCGATGTAGTCGAGCATCTTGCCGCTCACCAGGTGGGCGACGCGGGAGCCGGCGTCGGCCTCCGGGTAGACGACGTGGTGCGCGCCGATGCGGGTGAGGATGCGGCCGTGCTCGGCCGAGATCGCCTTGGACCAGATCTGCGGGGTGCCGAGGTCCACGAGGTTGGCGGTGATGAGCACGGAGGCCTCGAGCTCGGTGCCCACGCCGACGACCGCGACGCCGAAGTCCTTGGCGCCGAGCTGGACCAGGGCCTCGGACTCGGAGGCGTCGGCCTCGACCAGCGGGAGCCGCCCGGACCACTGGGCCACCAGCTTCTCGTCGCGCTCGACGGCGAGCACGTCCTGGCCCAGCCGGTCGAGCGTCGTCGCGAGCGAGGACCCGAAGCGGCCGAGGCCGATCACGAGCACGCCCGCGTCGCGCGCGGGAGCCTTCTTGTCCGCCACGGTTCTCCTCTGTCAGAAGGGTCGTCGGTAGGAGGTCACCCGATGATCGGGCGTTCCTCCGGGAAGCGTACGATGCGGCGCCGGTCGCGCAGCGCCAGGGCGCCCAGCAGCGAGATGACGCCGACACGGCCGACGAACATCAGCGCGCACAGCAGGTACTTCGCGGCGTCGGGCAGGCCGGCGGTGACGCCGGTCGACAGGCCCACGGTGGCGTACGCGGAGATGACCTCGAACAGCGCCTCCGACAGGCGCAGGTCGGTGAGGCGCAGCAGCGCCAGGCACGACACGAGGACGGCTGTGGCGCCCACGAAGACCACGGCGATCGACAGGCGCAGGGTGTCGCGGGGGATGCGGCGGCCGAACACCTCGGTGTCGGCGTCGCCGCGGGCCTCGGCGACGATCGCGAGCAGCATCACGGCGAACGTCGTGACCTTGATGCCGCCGGCGGTGGACGCGGAGCCGCCGCCCACGAACATCAGGGCGTCGGTGAGCAGCCAGGTCTCCTGCGACATCTCGTGCACGGGCACGGAGCTGAACCCCGCTGAGCGCGGCATCACCGAGGCGAACACGGACGACAGGATCTTGGTGGAGAAGCTCTGGCCGCCGAAGGTCGCGGGGTTGTTCCACTCCATCGCGCCGATGAGGATCGCGCCGCACACGAGCAGGGCGAGGCTGGTGGTGATCGTCAGCTTGGAGTGCAGCGAGAGCGACCGGACCCAGTGCTTGCCTCGGCGACGGTTGGTGAGGACGTTGAGGATGACCGGGAAGCCGAGCGAGCCGATGAACACGCCCAGGGCGATCGGCACCAGCACGAACCAGTCGGAGGCGAACGGGAGGAGGCCGTCCGGCGTGGGCACGAACCCGGCGTTGTTGAACGAGGAGATGCCGTAGAAGAGGGCGTGCCACGCCGCGGTGCCCGCCTGGTCGCCCAGGGCGAGGAAGCGGGGGAAGAGCAGCAGCGACAGGCACAGCTCGATGGACGTGGCGGTGATGATGATGGTGCGCAGCAGGGCGCCGACCTCGCCGAGGCGTTCGGTCTTCGTCTCCGAGGCCGTCAGCAGCTTCTGCGTGAGCCCCAGCCGGCGCGAGACGGCGAGGCCGAGCAGCGACGCCAGCGTCATCACGCCCAGGCCGCCCACCTTGATGCCGACGAGGATGACGACGTGCCCGAACTCCGACCAGTAGGTGGCGGTGTCCTGCACGACCAGGCCGGTGACGCAGACCGCCGACGTCGCGGTGAACAGCGCGTCGACCACGGACGCGCCCTTGCCGGACGTCGTCGCCCACGGGGTGAGGAGCAGCAGCCAGATCACGGTGATGACGGCTGCGAACACCGTCATGGCGAGCCTCGCGGGGTACTCCCGGGCGGCGCGGTTGGCCCACCCGCGCAGCGACAGCCCGCGACCGCCCCACGTCCTCGGCACGCTGTCCCCTCTCGCCCTTCAGTCGCTGGGCACAGCCTGCCACGCCGTCGGCTACCGTGACGGGATGCGCGTCGCCCGGCTGCTGTGGAGCCCTGAGCTCCTGCGCTACGACTTCGGCCCCGGGCACCCGATGGCGCCCGCCCGACTCGACCTGACCATGCGGCTCGTGGCGGAGCTCGGCCTCCTCGACGAGCCCACCCTCGAGCTGGCGGACGTCGAGCCGGCCCCCGACGAGGTGATCGAGTCGGTGCACGACGCCGCCTACGTCGCGGCCGTGCGCCGCGCGGCGGAGACGGGCGCTCCGGACCTCGCGCGCGGCCTCGGCACCGAGGACGACCCGGTCTTCCCGGCGATGCACGAGGCGGGTGCCCGGCTCGTGGCCGCGTCGGTGGACGCCGCGGAGTCGGTGTGGTCCGGGCACGTGCAGCACGGCGTGAACATCGCGGGCGGCATGCACCATGCGCAGCGCGGCGCCGCGTCCGGGTTCTGCATCTACAACGACGCCGCGGCGGCCGTGCGGCGGCTCCTCGACCGGGGCGCGGAGCGCGTGGCGTACGTCGACCTGGACGCCCATCACGGCGACGGCGTCGAGGCGATCTTCTGGGACGACCCACGAGTCCTGACCGTGTCGGTGCACCAGGACGGGCACACCCTGTTCCCCGGCACCGGCAACGCGGGCGACACGGGCGGCACCGCGGCGCAGGGCACGGCGGTGAACGTCGCGCTGCCGCCGCGCACGGACGGCGCGCACTGGCTGCGGGCCGTGGACGCCGTCGTGCCGGCGATGGTCCGCGAGTTCCGGCCGCAGGCGATCGTCTCGCAGCACGGCTGCGACGCGCACGGCAACGACCCGCTCACCGACCTGGACGTGGGCGTGGCGGCGCAGCGCACCGCCGCGCGGTGGGTGCACGAGCTCGCGCACGAGCTGGCCGACGGCCGCTGGGTGGCGCTCGGCGGTGGTGGGTACGCGGTGGTCGACGTCGTGCCGCTGGTGTGGGCGAGCCTCGTCGCGGAGGCCGCGCACGCGCCCCTGCCCGCATTCCTCCAGCTGCCCGACTCCTGGCGCCGCGAGGTGGAGGAGCTCTCCGGGCTCGACCCGGCCGAGCGCCTCGCCGGCGGCGAGGGGGCCTGGCGTCCCTGGGGCGAGGGGTACGACCCGGCCGACGACGTCGACCGTGCGATCCTCGCGACACGCAAGCAGGTGTTCCCCACGTGGGGGCTGGACCCCTACCGGGACTGAGCCGGGACCGAGCCGGGACTGAGCCGGGACCGAGTCGGGACCGAGCCGGGGCGCGGTCCGGCGGGCGCCCGCCATCGGGTACTCTGGGGGACGGACTTTTCCGCGTTGGTCGGCTGCTCCTGGAGACAGGAGCTCCTGGGACCAACCGTGTTCCACCGACCGACAAGCATTGTGAGGACCTCATGGGCTCCGTCATCAAGAAGCGCCGCAAGCGCATGGCGAAGAAGAAGCACCGCAAGCTGCTGCGGAAGACGCGTCACCAGCGTCGCAACAAGAAGTGATCTCGTCCGCCGGCTGAACCCGGCGGGCAGGGAGCACGAACGGGCCCGGTACCTCCACGGAGGTACCGGGCCCGTTCGCACGTCCGGACGGTGCTCGCCCGAGGGCGAGACGGTCAGCGGCCGCGCAGCCGCTTCTGGATGCTGCGCAGCGCCAGGCCGGCCACCCAGGCGGCGCCGGCCCACGACGCGGTCTTCATGCCCCGGCCCGCGACGCGGCGCCCGCGCCCGCGGAACTCGCGGATGGGCCAGCCCACCTCCTTGGCGTGCCGGCGCAGCCGCGTGTCGGGGTTGATGGGGCACGGGTGCCCGACGGTGCGCATCATCGGCAGGTCGTTGAGCGAGTCGCCGTACGCGTACGAGGCGGACAGGTCGATGCCCTCGCGCTCGGCGAGCTCGCGCACCGCGGCGCCCTTCGCCTCGCCGTGCATGAGGTCGCCCACGAGGCGGCCCGTGTAGAACCCGCCGGAGTGCTCCGCGATGGTGCCGAGGCAGCCGGTCGCACCGAGCCGGCGCGCGATGAGGCCGCCGATCTCCACGGGGGTCGCGGTCACGAGCCACACCTGGTCGCCGGCGGCGAGGTGCTCGTCGAGCAGCCGCTTGGTGCCGGGGAAGATGCGCAGCTCGAGGACGGTGTCGTACACGTCCTCGCCCACGGCGGTGATCTCCGCCACGGACCGGCCGGCGATGAGCGACAGCGCACGGCTGCGCACCGACTCGATCTGCGTGCGCGACTCCCCGAAGACCAGGTACTTCGCCTGGATGAGCGCGAACCGCACCAGGTCGCGGGTCCCGAAGAACCGGCGCTGGTAGAGGGCGCGTGCCAGGTGGAACGCGCTGGCGCCGCGGATGATCGTGTTGTCGACGTCGAAGAACGCTGCGGCGCGCACCGGCGTGGACGACTCGGCGGGCGACGGCATGCGGTCCACTGTATCGGCGCGGCTAGGCTTGGCCGGTGAGCATGCCGCAGGGATCCGCAGGTGAACCCCGGGTGCTGCTGTACACGAGGCAGGGCTGCCACCTGTGCGAGGAGGCTCGGGCGGTGGTCGCGGACGTGTGCGAGGCAGCGGGGGAGGCATGGCGCGAGATCGACATCGAGGTCGACGACGCGCCGGGCGGTGATCTGGTGGGAAGGTACGGGGACTACGTGCCCGTCGTCGAGGTGGACGGCGTGCAGCAGGGCTTCTGGCGGGTGGACGGCGCGCGGCTCGCGCGCCGGCTGGCGCGCTGAGCCCGGGGAGGACGACGGGGTGATCCAGCAGTGATCGAGCTCGGTGAGGCGACGGTGCCGGCCGCGACGGTGGCGAGGCTGCCGTACTACCTGCGCGCCCTGCGCGACCTGGCGGAGGCGGGCGTGACGACGACGTCGTCGTCGGAGCTGGCCGAACGGTCCGGGGTGGGGTCGGCGCAGCTGCGCAAGGACCTGTCGTACCTGGGGTCGTTCGGCACGCGCGGCGTGGGCTACGACGTCCAGTCGCTGGCGCAGTACATCGCCTCCGCGCTGGGCCTGGGGTCCGAGCACCGCCTGGCGATCGTCGGCATCGGCAACCTGGGGCACGCCCTGGCGAACTACTCGGGGTACGCGGCGCGCGGCTTCCAGGTGGTGGCCCTGCTGGACGCCGACCCGCAGGTCGTGGGCCGCACGGCGGCGGGTCTGGCGATCGAGCACGTCGACCGGCTCGAGGAGGTGCTGGCGGGCACGGGCGTGTCGATGGTGGTGCTGGCCACCCCCGGTCCGGTGGCGCAGCCGATCGCCGAGCGTGTCGTCGCCTGCGGGGTGCGCGAGATCCTGTCGTTCGCGCCCGTGGCGCTGCAGCTGCCCGACGACGTCGTCGTGCGCTCGGTCGACGTGGCGGGCGAGCTCCAGATCCTCGCGTTCCACGCCGCCGCCCGCGCCGCGACCAACGGCACCACCGCGAGGTAGTCCCGGAATCGCCGAGGTAGTTCGAGAATCGCCGAGGTAGTTCGAAGGGGCGGCCCGCAGAAGTGCGGAC
>NZ_JBHWYY010000051.1:0-27644 GCF_042728595.1 Isoptericola sp. NPDC060185
GACAGCGGCATCGGGCCGGATGCCGCGACAGATCCCGTGCTCGAGGGTCACCCGTCAGCGCAGGTGCCCCGGCCTGGACGACGCGGCAGGCAGGGCGGGGTTCGCGAGCTCGATGAGCTCGCGCGCCTGCTCGGGGAACCATGCGCCGGCGGCCGGGTCCTGCATGCCGCGCTCGGGGTCGAGCGGGCCGCCGGTGCCGCGGAAGCACTCGCCGTCGGACTCGCCGGGCACCTTGATCCACAGGCGCGCGTCGACGTACGGGTCCTCGACGTCGAGGTTCGGCAGCTGGCCGAGCCCGCGGCCGGGCGGGTTGCACCACACCTCGGCGTCCGTGTACTTGCCCGCGGGGGCGGCCCAGGACCCCTGCCCGTTGCGGCTGGTGTCGAGGATCGCGTGCTTCTGGGTCGCGACGTCGCGCACCAGACCCTGGTCGGCGAACGCCTGGTCGTAGGTGGCGTCCGTGAGGTTCCAGGTGGAGGTGTCGTCGAACGTCGCGGGCCAGTACTGGCTCTGGCACGACGTCGCGGGGAAGGAGGAGCGGCTGGTGAGGGCGAGGCAGTCGCTGACCCAGCTCGCGTAGTGCGCGAGGCGGGCGTCGCTCTCGTAGTTGGAGACGTTGATGAAGAAGCCGTCGGCCTGGGCGACGTTCGCCCGGGTGAGGCGGATGGCGGCGTCGCCGGGGCTGAGCCAGCTGCTGCCGGTGCCGTCGAGGTAGACCTTCGTGCGAGGCAGGGCCGACAGGACGTCGACCGCGTGGGAGAGCTGCGCGAAGCGCTGGTCGGCGGCGGTGGCCGGGTCGAGCTCGTCGGGCCGGCAGCTCTCCAGGTTCCCGTTGATGTCCTCGTGCCACGGGATGACGCCCAGCCCGTCCGGCTCGACGACGACGATGGCCTCGCGCTTCCCGATCCCGGCGGCGAGCCCTTCGATCCAGCGCGCGTACGCGTCGCCGTCCGCGGCGCCGCCGGCCGAGTACAGGGAGCAGTCGCGGTACGGGATGTTGTAGGCGACGAGCACCGGCACCGCGTCGGCCTTGTCCGCGCGGGTCACGAGGTCGGACGCCTCGCGGCGCACCTTGCGCGGGGTGCCGTCGGTGAACCAGGTGGCCGACGGGATGCGAGCGAGCCGCAGCGCGTCCTCGCGCGCCTGCCCCTCGAGGCCCGCGGCGTGCTCGACGGTCGAGCTCTGCGGGTCGACGTAGATGCCGCCGAGCTCGGCGTCCCAGCGGTCGTGACCCTTGCCGTGCCCGTTCCCGTGCCCGTTGCCATGGCTGGTGCCGTGGCCGTGCCCGCTGCCCCCTGGGCCGTGTGCCGTGGCCGTCGGCGCGGCGGTCAGCCCGGCCACGGCGACGAGCAGTGCCGCGGTGAGCGCGACGGCGCGCGAGCGCCGGATGGATGACGTCATCGTCATGGTCTCCTCACATCATCGAGAGATGAACACCGTGGGAGCGCTCCCACACCCATGCTGGCGAGAAGAGACGTCCACGCGGTGGCGTGAGCACACCACGACCGGTCCCCGTCGGTCAAGGCACGTCGCCGCGGGCGCCGGCCCGCGGCGACGTGCCGACCGCCCGTGGTCAGTACAGGATCGACGCCTTGCCGCGCGGCCACGCGAGGGTGGCGTAGATCTGCACCATGGCGGCCTGGCCGAGCAGCTCGGTGGTCTCGCCGTCCGCGGGGAACAGCCCCGTCTCCGGGTCACGCACGTCGCGCCACTGCGCGTCCGCGTAGTCAGCCATGGCGTCGCGGTAGGTGTCCCCTCCCGTGACCGACTCCAGCAGCAGGAGGTTCTTGAACCAGATGGAGTTGAAGAACATGGGCTGCCCGTCGAGGCGTCCCTCGGTGACGTAGTAGCGGTACGACGCCCGCGCGACCGCCTCCGCCCTGCGCAGGTACTCCTCCTTGCCCGTCGCCTCGTACAGGAGGGTGTAGGTGCCCACCGGCACGCCCTGGTTGTACGACCAGTGGGTGGTGTCGATGGAGCCGTCGAGCTTGATGTTGTCCCAGTAGAGGCCGTCGGGGGCGAGCAGGTAACGGTCGGTCCAGTCCGTCATCCGCTCGGCCCAGCGCAGGTAGTGCTGCTCCCCCGTGATCAGGTACAGCCGGGTGGCGAGCTGCGCGCCGGGCATCGTGGAGACGGTGTTGCGGTCCGTGCTCCACGTCGCCTGGGTCCAGAAGACGCCGCCGGGCGCGGGGTGGCTCGGGTCGGTGTCCCACCCGGACTCGACGAGCGCGAAGATCTCCTTCGCCCGGCTCAGGGCGTCCTGGTCCCCCGTGTCGAGGTACTGCTGCACCTTCGCGAGGGCGACCCACTCGTTGTCGTCGTAGAACATGTCCCCGCCGTCGCCGTACGGGGCGCGGGGATAGGAGTCGTAGCCGGGCAGACCGGTCGTGCCGCCGCCCGCGTTCCAGTACCGCTCCTGCCCGACGCCGCGGTCGACGAGGTCGTCGGCGAACCCGCGGCCCGTGGCGCCGGGGATGCCCGCGAGGTCGAGCGTCGCGATGTGCGCCTGCGAGAACGGCCACTCGAACGAGTACGTCCGGTCGTCCGCCTTGCTCGGGTGGTGCTCCAGGTACAGCGACGACCCGTCATCGGCGTACAGGTGCTCCTGCATCGCCTCGTAGCTGGCCACCGCCCGCGCCTCCTGCGTGCGCGGCGACACGCCGGGCCCGTGCCCTCCCGCGTCGTCGGCGGACGCCGGCGCGACCGCCGCCGCCCCCATCACGCACGCCAGCGTGGCGACCGTACCGACTGCTCTGGTGAACCTCATCGTCACTCCTTCGCTCGGTGGTGCTCGGTCCCGCGAGGTAGTTCGCGTTTCCGCGAGGTAGTTCAGGCCGGCCCCAGCAGGGCTGCCCACCCCACGGAGCCGCGAACTACCTCGCGGAAACGCGAACTACCTCGCGGTGGATGACGTCAGCGGCGCACGCGCAGCGTGACCACCTGGAACGGGGACAGCTCGAGGAGCACGTCGTCCCCGTCGCGCTGCGCGGCGTCCAGCTCCCGCTCCAGCAGGTCGGTCACGACCACGCCGGTGTGCTCGAACGCCGGCGTGACGCGGGCCCGGGTGCGCCCGCCGCGGCTCTCGTACAGCCGCACGACGACGTCGCCGCTGCCGTCCTCGGCGAGCTTGACGGCCTCCACGACGACGGCGTCGTCGTCCACCGCGACGAGCGGCTCGACGCCGTGGTCGCCGGCGACGACGCGCTCGGGGAGGTTGAGGGCGTAGCCCGCCTCGATGGCGTCGTCGATGCCGGCGCCGACGACGAGCTCGCAGGTCAGCTCGTGCTCGCCCTGGTCGGCGTCGGGGTCCGGGAACATCGGCGCGCGCAGCAGCGACAGGCGCACCGTGGTACCGCGGGCACCCTGGGCGTCGGTCGCGTCGTCGGTGCGGGTGCGGGTGATGTCGTGCCCGTACGTGGAGTCGTTGGCGACGGCGACGCCGAAGCCCGGCTCCCCCACGTGCACCCACCGGTGCGCGACGGTCTCGAACCGTGCGTGGTCCCACGACGTGTTGACGTGCGTGGGCCGGTGCACGTGCCCGAACTGGATCTCCGACGTCGCGCGCTCGGCGCGCACGTCGAGCGGGAACGCGAGCTTGAGGAGCTTCTGCCGCTCGTGCCAGTCGACGCGGGTGGTGATGCGCAGGCCGCGACCGTCCGCGGGGAGCGCGAGGTCCTGCTCGACGCGCGACGACCCGAACTCGCGCAGCACCCGCAGCGCGGGGCCGGCGTCGGTGGCGACGACCTCGATCTTCGCCACGTCCGCGAGGTCGGTGGTGGCGCGGCGGTAGTGCTCGTCGATGTCCCACGCCTCCCACTCGTTGGGGACGTCGCGGTGCAGCTGGAGCAGGTTCGCCCTCGCGCCCGGCAGGACCGCCTCGCGCGCGGTCGCCCGGTCGACGGCCGACACGACGTGCCCGTTCCCGTCGACGACGATGCGCACCAGGTCGTTCTCGAGCACCCAGCCGTCGGCGTCGGCCACCTGAGCGGGCACCGGAGCCACGGTCCCCGCCCCGCGCGGCGCGTCGAGGGCGGTGGCCCCGAGCCCGGCGACGCCGGCGCGCGCGAACGGCCCGGCGTTGACGGCGACCGGCCGGTCGCCCTCGCCGACGAGGGCGCGCAGGGCGTCGTCGATGATCTCCTCGAGCTCGCGGGCGACCTCGGCGTAGTTGCGCTCGGCCTCGCGGTGCACCCACGCGATGGACGACCCGGGCAGGATGTCGTGGAACTGCTGCAGCAGCACGGTGCGCCACAGCCGCTGGAGGCGCTCGGCGGGGTAGTCCGCCCCGACCCGCACCGCCGCCGTCGAGGCCCACAGCTCGGCCTCGCGCAGCAGGTGCTCGCTGCGGCGGTTGCCGCGCTTGGTGCGGGCCTGCGACGTGTAGGTGCCGCGGTGGTACTCGAGGTACATCTCCCCCGTCCACGTGGGCGGGGCGGCGTACTCGGCGCGCGCGGCGTCGAAGAACGCCTGCGAGTCGGACAGCTCGACGCGCGGCGAGCCCTCGAGGTCGTGGGTGCGGCGGGCCGCGGCCACCATCTCGCGGGTGGGGCCGCCGCCGCCGTCGCCGAAGCCGAACGGCACGAGCGACGTGTTGGCGCGGCCCTTCTCGGCGTACTGCCGCTCCGCGCGGGCCAACTCCTCGGCGCTCAGGTCCGAGTTGTAGGTGTCCACCGGCGGGAAGTGCGTGAACACCCGCGACCCGTCGATGCCCTCCCACCAGAAGGTGTGGTGCGGCATCGTGTTCGTGTCGTTCCACGAGATCTTCTGCGTGAGGAAGTTGTCGCTGCCCGCCAGCCGGGCGAGCTGCGGCAGGGCCGCCGTGTACCCGAAGGAGTCCGGCAGCCACACCTCCTTGGGCTCCACGCCCAGCTCCTCGATGAAGTACCGCTTGCCGGCCACGAGCTGGCGGGCCAGCGCCTCGCCGCCCGGCATGTTGGTGTCCGACTCGACCCACATGCCGCCGACGGGCACGAACCGGCCCTCGCGGACCCGCTCGCGGATCCGCTCGAACAGCTCCGGGAAGTGCTCCTGCACCCACGAGTACTGCTGCGCCGAGGAGCACGCGAACTTCACGTCGGGGTCCTCGTCCATGAGGGACAGCACGTTGGAGAACGTGCGCGCGCACTTGCGCACCGTCTCGCGCGTGGGCCACAGCCACGCGGAGTCGATGTGCGCGTGCCCGACGGCGTGCACGCGGTGCGCCGACGCGGCGGCCGGGGCCGCCAGGGCCGGGGCGAGCGCCGCACGGCCCGCGGCGGCGGTGCCGGACACGTCGTCCGGGTCGACGGCGTCGAGCATGTCCTCCAGCGCGCGCAGCACCTCGGCGGCGCGGGGCGTGGTGCCGGGCAGCACACGCACCAGCCCGTGCAGGGCGCGCACGTCCTGCAGCAGCTCCCACACCGTCGTGTCCACGAGGGCCACGTGCATGGTGCGCAGGGCGTAGATCGGGTCGGGCCCGGAGGTCTCCCAGGCCCCCATCCGGGTGGGCCGCGTCCAGGCCCCGCCCGGGACGTCGGGGTTGGCGGCGGCCTCGAGGAAGACGTCGACGCGGCCGGCGCCGTCCAGGGCCTGGCCGGCGACGAGCGGCACGTGCTGGTTGCGGGGCTCGACGGCCTTGATGATGCGGCCGTCCGGCGTCCACGCGGTGCCCTCGGCCTGGAAGCCCGGCCCGGCGCCGGTGAAGCCGAGGTCGACGAGTAGCTCGACGCGCGTCCCGGCGGGCGCCGCGTCACCGGTCCAGCCCGCGGGGACGTCGCCGGTCACGTGGAACCACGTGGTGTCCCACGGGCGGCCCCACGGGGCGCCGATCGCGAACGGCGCGTACGTGGCGCGGACCGCCTCGGCGAACGGCACCGGCTCCCCGCCGACGGTCCACGCCTCGACGTCGAGCGGACGGGTCTCGCGCAGGACGGCGGGCTCGAGCCAGTCCTTGACGAAGCGCTGGAGGCGCATGGTGGTGCGGGTGGTGGTGTCGTGCATGGATCAGGCTCCTGGGACGGGGTGGGGCAGTGGGGCGGGTGGTGCGACGGCAGGGCGGAGTCAGCCCTTGACCGCTCCGGCGAGCGCGAACGAGCCGCCGGAGAGCCGCGAGACGAGCACGTAGAGCGCGACCGCGGGGATGGAGTAGAGCATCGAGTAGGCCGCGAGCTGGCCGTAGGCGACCGACCCGTACTGGCCGAAGAAGGCGAAGATGCTCACGGCTGCCGGCTGCTTCTCGGGGGTCAGCAGCAGCACGAAGGGGACGAAGAAGTTCCCCCAGGCCTGGATGAACACGAAGATGAACACGACGGCGATGCCCGGGCGCATGAGCGGCAGCACGATGGTGCGCAGCGTGGTCATCGCAGACGCGCCGTCGGTCCACGCCGCCTCCTCCAGGGAGATCGGCACGGAGTCCATGAAGTTCTTCGTCATCCAGATCGCCATCGGCAGCGACGTGGCGGCCATGAAGAACGTGGTGCCCGGCAGCGAGTCGAGCAGGTTGAGCCGCACGAACAGCGAGTAGACCGGCACCATCATGGCCGTGATCGGCAGGCAGGTGCCGAACAGGACGGCGTACATGAACGGCTTGTTGAAGCGCATCTTGTAGCGCGACAGCGGGTAGGCCGCCAGCACGGACGCGACCACCGTGATGAGCCCGGTGCCCGCCGACAGCAGGGACGCGTTGGCCAGCGGCACCCACGTCTGCTCGGGGGTCATGACGGCCGTGTAGTTCGCGAGCGTGAACTCCTCGGGGAGCCGGACGGCCAGGGTGGCGCTCGCGTCGAGCGACGCGAGCACGATCCAGCCGAGCGGCAGCAGGAAGCACACGCCGACGACGACGAGCACGGCGTTCGACAGTCCGCGCGCGGCGCGGGGGCCGGGCGCGGCGACGGACGGCGAGGTGCGACGTCGGGCCGGCGGCACAGGCGCGAGTGCGACGTCCGGCGTGGGCGCGGGAACGGTCCGGGCCATCAGTCGACCTCCGGCTTCAGGCTGCGGATGTACACGACGGCGAACACGGCGCCGATGACCAGCATCACCGTGGCGATCGCCGTGCCGTAGCCGACCTGGGCGAACTTGAACGCCTCCTGGTAGGCGAGGATCGGCAGCGTCGAGCTGTCGGTGCCGGGGCCGCCGCCCGTCATCACGTAGATGAGGGTGAACACGGACAGCGTCTGCAGCGTCGTGAGCATGAGGTTGGTCGAGATGCTGCGGCGGATCGTGGGCAGCGTGACCCACACGAGCCGCTGCCAGCCGTTGGCGCCGTCGACGGTCGCCGCCTCGGTGATCTCGGGCGGCACCTCCGAGATCGCGGCGGAGTAGACCATCATCGAGAAGGCGGTGCCGCGCCACACGTTGGCGAGGATGACGGCGAGCATGGGGTAGTCGAACAGCCAGTCCGGGCCGCTGATCCCGACGCCCGCGAGCAGCGAGTTCAGCGTGCCGTCGGCGTGGAAGAAGGCGTAGGCCGCGAAGGCCGCGACGATCTCGGGCAGCACCCACGCCGTCACGACCAGCGTCGAGACGGCGGTCCGCACGGGCTTCAGCGCGGACCGCATGAGCATCGCGAGCCCGAGCCCGGCGACGTTCTGGCCGATCACGGCCGACGCGATCACGAACAGCACCGTCAGCCACAGGGCCTTCGGGAAGTCCGGGTCGCTGAGCAGCGCGACGTAGTTGTCCAGCCCCACCCACTCGGGCGCGAGCGCGTTCGGTCCGGTGAGCGCCGCGTTGGTGAACGAGCCGTAGAACGACCAGACGACCGGCCCGAGCATGAACAGGGCGAGCAGGACGACGGCGGGGAGCAGCGGCACGAGGCGGCCGGCGGTGCGGCGCACCGGAGTGCGCCGCACCGTCCGCGGCCCCGCGCCCGGCGCCGCGGCGGGCGCGGGGGCGAGGGCGGTCACGTCGTCAGCCGTTCGTCGTGTTCTCTTCGCCGACCTGGGCGATCACGGCCTTGTCGTAGACGGCAGCCGCCTCCTCGGGCGACTGCTGGCCGGTCATCACCGATTCCATGGCGACCTGGATCGCGTTGGAGATCTGGGCGTAGTCGGACGTGGCGGGGCGGAAGTTCGTCACCTCGACGAGGTCGGAGAAGAACGGCACCGTCGGGTTCGCCTCGGCGTACGAGGGCTCGGCGGCGACGTCGGTGCGCACCGCGATCTGGCTGTTGTCGATCGCGAACCGCAGGGAGTTCTCCTTGTCGAGGGCGTGCGTGAGGACGTCGAACGCCACGTCGGGGTTCTTGGATCCGGCGCCGATCGCCATCGTCCAGCCGCCCGACATGCTCACCGCGCCGGGTGCCTGGCCCTCCTGGGTCGGCATGGCGGCCGTGCCCATGACGTCCGTCCACTCGGGCCAGGGCGCCGTGCCCGCCTCGAGCCAGGTGCCGGGCATCCACGAGCCGTCGAGCGAGATGCCGAGCTTGCCCTTCGGCAGCCACTCCGCGGAGACGGTGTTGCCCACGTTCGGGTCGAGCGCCTGCTGCGGCGTCGGGGCAAGGCCCTCGGTGTAGATGGTCTTGATGAAGTCGAGCGAGTCCAGGAACTCCTGCGAACCGACGACCCACTTCGAGGAGTCGGTGTCGTAGAGCGTGCCGCCCGTTCCGTACAACAGCATCTCGAAGCCCTGCATCGTCGAGCCCTCGCCCATCGGCTTGCCCGAGTAGACGTTGAGCGGGATGACGTCCGGCTCCGCCTTCTTGATCGCGCGGGCGGCCTCGAGCAGCTCGTCCCAGCTCTTCGGCGCCCAGTCGTCGGGCAGCCCGGCCTTCGCGAGGACGTCCTTGTTGAACCACAGGCCGCGGGTGTCGGTGCCCATCGGGACGCCGTACGTCTTGCCGTCGTCGCCCAGGCCGGCCTGCTTGGCCTGGTCCACGAACTGGCCCCAGTCCTCCCAGTCGGCGAGGTAGTCGTCCATCGGCAGCAGGTACCCGGCCTCGACGTCCGACTTGATCATGAACGTGTCCTCGTACATGAGGTCGGGTGCGGTGGCCGGTGCCCGGTTCATGAGCGCGAGCTTGGTGAAGTAGTCGTTCTGGCTGGCCTCGATCGGCACGAGCTCGATCGTGACGTCGGGGTTCTCCTTCTCGTACTCGGCCTTGACGTCCTTGAACAGCTCGTCGGCCTGCGTGAAGTTGCCGAACTTCTGGTAGGCGATCTTGATCGTCGCGTCGCCGTCGCCCCCGCCGTCCCCGGAACCGCAGGCGCCGAGGGTGAGGACGAGTGCCGTGACCGCGGTGCCCGCGGCGAGGGGTCGTGCCAGTCGCATGGTGCTCCTTTGCCCACATGAGTGGCCCGACGACGCCGGGCCGGCTGACGCGATTAACTCAAGCGAATGGAGTTAACCATGTCAAGGGCGGGCGCGGCCGGCGGGGCCATCAGGGGGCGGGACGACGGACGGTGGGCTATGCGCGCGCGGCGGCCTGCGAGGGCGCGGCGCCGACGAGCCCCGAGGGCCGCGGGGTGAAGAGTCCGTCCAGCACCAGGCTGGCCGCACCCACCGCGCCCACGTGGTCGCCGACGGCGGAGCCCAGCACCTCCACGGGGTGCACCTCGCGCAACGACGACTGCAGCGTCAGCTCGCGCCGCACCACCGGCAGGTAGTGCGGGGCGAGGCGGTCCCACGCCGGGCCGCCGAACACCACGACCCCCGCGTCCACGAGGTCCGCCACCACCGTGATCCCCCGGGCCACGCGCCGCGCGGACACCTCGAGGATCCCCGTCGCGACGGCGTCGCCGTCGGCGGCGTGCCGGCACAGCGTCGTCAGCGCGGCGTCGAGCTCACGAGGCGACGACGCGGGCGTGCCGGGCGGCAGGACGCCGCGCTCGACCGCCTCCGCGACGAGCGTGGCCGGCGCCGCGGAGACGCCGATGCAGCCGCGGTTGCCGCAGCCGCACAGCGGGCCGTCGCTGTCGACCACGAGGTGCCCCACCTCGCCGGCGTTGCGCGACGTGCCCGACAGCAGCTCGCCGTCGTGCGCCACCGCGACGGCCACGCCGAAGCCCGAGTAGAAGAAGAGGGACGTGCCCTGCAGCATCCGGTTGCCGCGCCACAGCTCGGCCACCATCGCCGCCGACACGTCCTTGCCGAGCACGACGTCGAAGCCGGTCGCGGCGGCCAGGAGGTCGCGCACCGGCACCTCGTCCCAGCCGTCCAGCAGAGGCGGCCGGATCACGGTGCCGGCGTCGAGGTCGACGGGCCCGGGGGCGGCCACGCCCAGGCCGAGCACCGCCTCCCGGTCCACGCCCGCGCGCCGGAGCATCGCGTCCGTCGCCGCCGCGACCGCGGCCGCCACGGCCTCGGGACCGACCGGCGTCGGCTCCACGACCTTCTCCACGGTGCGCCCGTCGAGGTCGACGAGCACCGACGTCACGACCACCGGGTCGATGTGGGTACCCAGCGCGTACGCACCCCGCGGGTCGAGGTAGAGCATCGTGCGGGGCTTGCCGCGGCCGACCGACCGCCGCTCCCCCTCCACGACGTACCCGTGCGCGATGAGCCGCGCGACGATGTTCGACACCGCCTGCAAGGACAGCCCCGTCCCCGCGGCGAGCTCGCTGCGGCTGGTCCCGTGCGACGCCCGCCGCACCTGGTCGAGCACCACCATCTGGTTGAAGTCGCCGACCCGCGGCAGATTCGTCCCGCGACGCACCCTGTCCTCACCCCGTCCGTCCGATGGGGTGCAGCGTAGACGTCCGACGAGGGGAAACGTTCTCCACGCTCCCTGCCCGGCCGCTACAGTGCAGCCGACACCGCAGAGCCGCAGGAAGTCCCGGAGGAACCCGATGGCGCAGTTCGACCTGCCCGTGCCCGAGCTCGAGGCCTACGTCCCGACCATCGACGAGCCCGCCGACTTCGACGACTTCTGGTCGCAGACGCTCGTCGGGTCCCGGGCGCACGACGACGCCCCCACGCTCGAGCGCGCGGACACCGGTCTCACGGAGCTCGTCGTCGACGACGTGACGTTCCCCGGGTTCGACGGCCAGCCGGTCAAGGCGTGGCTGACGCGCCCTGCCCGCGCGGACGGCCCCCTGCCGGCCGTCGTCGAGTTCGTCGGGTACGGCGGCGGGCGCGGCCTGGCGCACGACCACCTCGGCCTCGCCGCGGCGGGATACGCGCACCTCGTCATGGATACTCGCGGGCAGGGCTCCGGCTGGGGCCACGGCGGCGACACCCCCGACCCGGTGGGCAGCGGCCCCGCCTCCCCCGGCTTCATGACCCGCGGCGTGCTCGACCCGCACGACCACTACTACCGGCGCGTCTTCACCGACGGTGTGCGGGCCGTGGACGCGGTGCGCCACGTCGAGGGCGTCGACCCCGCGCGCGTCGCCGTCATGGGCACCAGCCAGGGCGGCGGCATCGCGATCGCCGTGGCCGGGCTCGTGCCGGACCTCGCCGCCGCCGTCCCGAACGTGCCGTTCCTGTGCCACTACCGCCGGGCGGTGCAGATCTCCGACGCCTTCCCGTACGGCGAGATCACGCAGTACCTGTCCGTGCACCGCGAGCACGAGGACGCCGTCTGGCGCACCTTCTCCTACCTGGACGGCGTCTCGTTCGCCCGTCGGGCCCGCGCCGCCGGCCTGTTCTCGACCGCGCTGCGCGACGACGTCTGCCCGCCGTCCACCGTCTACGCCGCGTACAACCAGTGGGGCGCGCTGGGCGGCACCGCGCCCGACAAGGCGATCGACGTCTACCCCTACAACCGCCACGAGGGGGGCCAGGGCTACCGCTTCGCCCCGACCCTCTCGTGGCTGGGCAAGCACCTCTGACGGGCGCTGCCACGCTCGATCCCTCCCCGGGGGAGCGGCGGCAGGGTCAGGGCAGCAGGCGGGCGCCGTGGGCGGGGCCGGACGTGCACCACACGGAGTCGGCGGCGCCCTCGGCGGTCCATGACGCGGCGACGGCGAGCGCGTGCTGGCGCGACCGGGCGAGCGCGGCGACGGTGGGCCCGGAGCCGGACACGAAGGCGCCCAGCGCCCCGGCCTCGCGCGCGACGGCGAGGGTGCGCTCCAGCTCGGGACGCAGCGACAGCGCGGCCGGCTCGAGGTCGTTGTGCAAGGCGGCGCCGAGGGCGTGCGCGTCGCCCGCGCGCAGCGCCTGCATCAGGCCGGTGTCGGCCTCGATCGCGGGCTCGTCCGGCGTCCGCCCGGAGCCGGACGCGAGCTCGTCGAACCGGCCGTACACGGCGGGCGTCGACAGGCCCTCGGCCTGCGTGGCGAACACCCAGTGGAACTCTCCGCGCGTCATCGCCGGCGTCAGCAGGTGGCCGCGGCCGGTGCCGACGGCGGTGTGCCCCAGCAGCGCGAAGGGGACGTCGGACCCGAGGCCCGCGGCGAGCTCGGTCAGGTCGTCGCGGCCCAGACCCGTCTGCCACAGCGCGTCGCAGGCGACGAGCGTCGCGGCGGCGTCGGCCGAGCCGCCCGCCATGCCTCCGGCCACGGGTACGCCCTTGGCCAGGTGCAGCGCGACGTCGGGAGCCGTGCCGACCCGCTCCGCCACGGCGACCGCCGCCCGCCAGGCGAGGTTCGCCCCGTCCACCGGCACCTGGTCGGCCTGCGGGCCCTCGACGGTGATCGTCACGCCGGAGCCCTCGGGCACCTGCGTGGCCGTGACCTCCTCGTAGAGGGCGACGGCCTGGAAGATCGTCGCCAGCGGGTGGTACCCGTCCTCCTGCACCGCGCCGACGCGCAGCGACAGGTTCACCTTCCCGGGCGCGCGCACGCGGACCGACGGCGACGGCGCGGCGGCGAGGTGGGTCACGCGTCCACCGTGCCAGCCGCGACGGGAAGCTGCTCGGCGATGCGCGCGAAGTCGGCGACCTCGAGGCGCTCGCCCCGGAGGCCGGGGTCGACGCCGGCGGCGCGCAGCGCCTCCTCGGCCGCGGCCCCGGAGCCGAAGGTGCCGGAGAGGGCGGCGCGCAGGGTCTTGCGGCGTTGCGCGAAGGCGGCGTCGACGACGGCGAACACCTGCTCGCGCGTCGCGGTGGTCGCGGGCGGGTCGCGCCGCTCGAGCCACACGAGCGCGGAGTCCACGTTGGGCTCCGGCCAGAACACGTGCCGGCTGACGTTGAGCGACCGGCGCGCGTCGGCGTACCAGGCCGCCTTCACGGACGGCACCCCGTAGGTGCGCGACCCGGGGCCGGCGGCGAGGCGGTCGGCCACCTCCGCCTGCACCATCACGAGCACCTTCTCCAGGCTGGGGAACCGCTGCAGGAAGGTGAGCAGCACCGGCACGGCGACGTTGTACGGGAGGTTCGCGACGAGCGCCGTGGGCGGCTCCCCGGGCAGCTCCGTGACCTCGAGGGCGTCGGCGGGCACCACTTCGAAGTCGGCCTCGGGGGCGTGCTTGCGCACCGTCTCGGCGATCTGGCCCGCCAGCACCGGGTCGATCTCGACCGCGACGACGGACGCGCCGGCCTCCAGCAGCCCGAGGGTCAGCGACCCCAGGCCGGGCCCGATCTCGACCACCCGCTCCCCCGGGCGCAGGCCGGCCGCGCGGACGATCTTGCGCACCGTGCCGCCGTCGTGCACGAAGTTCTGCCCGAGCTGCTTGGTGGGGCGCACGCCGAGGCGCCCTGCCAGCTCGCGGATCTCCGCAGGGCCGAGCAGGGCGCCAGGGGTGTCGGTCATGGGGGCGAGTCTATTCGGCGGCCCGCCCCGTGCCGGTCCGTTCGGTCCGGTGTCCCCGGACCGACTCAGTACCAGCCGACGGACTGCGAGTGGCCCCACGCACCGCACGGGGTGCCGTAGCGGCCGGAGATGTAGTCGAGGCCCCACTCGATCTGGGTGGCCGGGTTGGTCGCCCAGTCGGAGCCCGCGGTCGCCATCTTCGAGCCGGGCAGCGCCTGCGGGATGCCGTAGGCGCCGGACGACGGGTTGGCCGCCGAGGCGTTCCAGCCCGACTCCTTGGTCCACAGCGACTCGAGGCACGTCCACTGCGAGCCGGACCAGCCGCGCGCGGCCGCCATCTGCTGGCCGATCGACCGGGTCGAGCCGGAGTACGTCGGCTCCTTCGGCTCCGGCTCGGGGCGCTCCTTGGTGCCCTTGACGAGCACGCCGGTCACGGGCTTGGTCGTGATCTTGTCCGACACCTTGGTCTTCTTGACGACCTTGCCGTCGACGGTCGTGACCTGGTTGACGATCGTTCGCTCGCCGTCCTTGCCCTTCGTCGCGACCTTCGCGTCGAGGTCCGAGTACCGGGAAGCCGACTTCTTGGTCACGGTCTTGTGGTCGACGGCCCTGGTGGTCGTGACCTTCTTGGTCTCGACGCGCTGCACGACGACGGCGACCTGCGGAGCGGCGGGGGCCTGCGCCGCGGCCTGCTCGACCGTCGCGCCGGCCGTGCCGGCCTTCTCGCCGGCCTTCTCGCCGGCCTTGGCCGCCTGCTTCTGCTCCTGCGCCACGGCGGTCGCGACGTGCTTCTTCACCTCGCCGTTGGCGGCGTCGGTGACGTGCACGCGGTCCTTGTCGCCGAGCTTCACGTCCGCCTCGGCCAGGACGGCCTCGACGTCGTCGGCGCCCTCGACGACGTCCGCGGAGCCGTCGTGGACCACGGCCACGGGGCCGTCGGTGTCGACGTCCACGGGCAGCGAGGCGCGCTCGCCGTCGCGGGAGGCGACGATGCGCACGTCGGGGCCGCGGGCGGTCAGGGTGTCGAGCGCCTCGGCGGCGTCCAGGGCGGTGACCCAGGCGTCGGTGCGCTTGCCGTCCACCTGGAGGTCGAGCTCCTTGCCGGTGCGGACGACGATGTCGGCGCCGTCCTCGAGGTCGGAGCCCGCGGCGGGCGTCACGAGGTCGCGGTCGTCGACCGTGACGCCCTGCGAGCCGAGCAGGTCGTCGACGGAGTCGGAGTAGGAGGTCACCGTGCGCACGTCGCCGTCCACGTCGAGCGTGACGGTCTTGCGGGCGTCCGCGTAGGCGACGGCGCCGCCCGCGACGGCGACGGCGGCCGCGGTCGCGGCGGCCACGAAGGGCCAGCGGCGGCGGGCGCGGGTCGGGCCGGTCGCGGTGGTGTCGTCGGCCGGCACGGCAGGCGTGGGCGAGGTCTGGGGGCTGCGGGTCACGAGAGTCCAGTCGTCGTGCTGTCCGGGCACGGTCGTCGGTGGCGGGCCTGGACGACCCGTCACACGCCGGGGCGGCGCTCGGCGCCTGCCTCCGGCCTCCCCGCCTGGAGGCGCGGAGTCCGACCCACCGATCCGGCGGTCCGCCCGCCGCGGCGCATACACCTGAACGGTGGCACTCGCATGCGGGACACCCGACCGTAACCGACTCGTTATGAAGAACCTAATCCTGCGGGCGCCCGTTGACGGACTCCACGCCCTCCCCACAGCCCCGACACACGCCCGTCGACCGTCCCGACGCACGACCGCCCGGACCGACGGGGTCGGTCCGGGCGGTCGTCGCGCTCAGGCGGCCGGTGCGGCGGCTCGGGTCAGAGCAGGCCGAGCTTGGCCGCGCAGCCGGGCCACTGGCCCCAGCCCGACTGGGCCTGGAGCTTCTGGGCGATCCGGGTCTGCTCCGCGGCGGTGTTCTCCGACGGGAGGCCGCTGCCGCCCATCGCCTGCCACGTCTGCAGCGAGAACTGGTACAGGCCGTAGTAGCCGTTGCCGGTGTTCGTGGCGGGGTTGCCGCCGGACTCGCACTGGGCGAGCTGGGCCCACACGCCGGCCGGCGCCGAGCCGAGGTCCTTGCTGGGCGTCGTCGAGCCGCTGGAGGACGAGGAGGACGAGGACGAGCTGCTCGACGTCGTCTTCGGCTCGGGCTCCGGCTCGGGACGAGCCTTGGTGCCCTCGACGACGACCTCCGTGACCGGCTTGGTCGTCACCTTGTCGGAGAGCTTCTTCTTCGCGACGACCTTGCCGTCGACGGTGGTCACGCGGTAGGTGAGGGTCCGCTCGCCGTCCTTGCCCGCCTGGGTGATCTTGCTGCCCAGGTCGGCGTAACGGTCGGAGTCCTTCTCCGTGCGCGACTTGTGGTCGACCGCGACCTTCTTGGCGACCTTCTTGGTCTCGACGCGCTCGATGACGATGCGCACCGCGGGGTCACCCACGGCCTTGGCCGGCTGGCTCTCGACGAAGACGTGGTCGTCCTTGTCGACGGTGAGGCCGAGGCCCTGGAGGATCGCGTCGAGGCCGACGGAGCCGTCGTCGACCACCGTGGTGGTGCCGTCGGCGACCACGGCGACCGGCTGGTCGGCGTCGAGCTGCAGGGGCAGCGACGCGCGGTCGCCGGAGCGGGACGCGACGAGGGAGACGTCGGAGCCGCGCGCGTCGAGGCCGCGGAGCGCCTCCTCGGCGTCGAGCGCGGTGACCCACACGTCGTCCTGCTGGCCGTCGACGTCGACCGTGAGCTCGTGGCCGGTCCGCACCACGACCTGGGAGCCGTCGCGCAGCGCGGCGTCGGTGCCGGGGGTGACGGAGTCGCGCTCGCCGACCTCGACGCCCTGGGCGTCGAGCAGGCCGGCGACGGAGCCGGAGAAGGTCTGGACGGTCTTCGTCTCGCCGTCGATGTCGAGCGTCACGTTCTTGTGCGCGCTGGCGTAGGCGGTGGCCGCCCCGCCGGCGACGACGAGGGCGCCTGCCGCGAGGCCCGCGATCAGCGGGAGGCGGCGGCGACGGGTCGCGGTCGCGGTGCCGGAGTCGGACGCCTCAAGCGTCGACTCGGCCGAGGGATGGGGAGTCTCGTTCGAGGAGTTCACACAGGTCCAGTCGTCGTGCGATCCGGCCACGACGGCGGGTGCCCGACTGGCTGTCGGGTCCGGGTCGATCCGGTGGCTCCGAAGACCGTAACCGGATCGTGACTATCGGCCAAGCCCGGATGCGCTACTGATGCCCGCCTCTGTCCCTCGCTGTCCGAAAAGTCGGGACGAGCGAGGTGACCCGACTCACACGCGGACCGTCACGCGACGAGGGTCAGTACCAGCCGACCGACATCGAGTGGCTCCACGCCCCGCACGGGGTCCCGTAGCGGCCCGCGATGTAGCCCAGACCCCACTCGATCTGGGTCGACGGGTTGGTGCGCCAGTCCGCGCCGGCGGACGCCATCTTGGTGCCAGGCAGGGCCTGCGGGATGCCGTACGCCCCGCTGGACGGGTTCTCCGCGTTCCAGCGCCAGCCGGACTCCTTGTCCCACAGCTTCTCGAGGCAGACGTACTGGTCGGCGCCCCAGCCCCGCTCGGCCGCCATCGCCTTGCCGATCGCCTTCGCGGACCCCGGGTCCGGGTTCGCCGACGAGACGTCGAGCGTGCCCACGACGATCACCTCGGTCACGGGCTCGCGCGTCACCTTGCGGTCCAGCACGGTCCGCTGCACCTCGGCGCCGTCGAGCGTGCGTACCTCGTAGGTGGTCACGCGCTCTCCCGGGACGCCCGAGGTGCGGACCACCTCGTAGCCCTTCGGCAGCTCGGCGGACTCGACCCGCTCCGTCTCGAACGGGACGACCTCGGTGACCCGGTCGGCGTCCGTGTCGCCGCGGCTGACCATCACGACCATGCCGTCGACGGCCGCCGCGCCGAGCGGCACCGACGTGCGGTCCTGCTCACCGAGGGTGATGTGCGCCGTCGCCAGGACGTCGCGGACCGTGGCCTGCGTCGTGCGGATCGGCAGCACGAGGCCGTCCACGGCCACCTGCACCGTCTTCATCGTCGAGACGCGGACGGGGGCGCGGTCCAGCGGGGCGGTGCGCGACGCCGACGTCACCGCCTTGTCGCCGCGCGGGCCGAGCGCGGCCAGCAGCTCCCCCACCGTGTGCGCCGTCGTCGGGAAGGTCGTGACCTCGCCGTCGATCTCCACGGTCACCTCGCGGCTGGAGCGCACGACGACCTCGCCGCCGTCCTTGGCGGCCGACGTCACCGCGGGCTGGACCAGGTCGTCCGGGCCGGGGGTGATGTGGTGGGAGCGCAGCACCTCGGCGACGGTGGTGCCGTACGCGTCGACGGTCGCGACGCGGCCGTCGTAGTCGATGGTCACGGACTTGTGCGCGTGCGCGACGACGGCGGTGCTGCCCACCAGCGCGACCACGACCGCACCGTGCACGACGTGCCGCGCGGGGCCCGTGAGCGCCCCGCGGCGCGGGGTCGACCGACCGGCCGTCGACTCGTCCGACGCCCGCTCCGCCCTCGATCTCCGCACGAGCACCAGACCGTAACGGAACCGTGACCAGGGGGGAAGCCCCCGACCGCTCACCGGCCCCTCACCGGCCCCCTCACCACGCGCCGTACACGCGCTCGGACGTCGCCGAGAGCGACCGGCACACCTCGTCCAGCGGGCGCTCGAGCACCTCGGCCATCGCCCGCACGGTGTGCGCCGCGACGTACGGGGCGTTCGGCTGCCCGCGGTACGGGTGCGGCGGCAGGTAGGGCGCGTCCGTCTCGACCAGCACCAGGTCCAGCGGCACGGCGCGCAGCGCCGCCCGCAGGTGGTCGTTCTTCGGGTACGTCACCGGGCCGGCGAAGGACAGGAACCAGCCGTGCTCCGCGGCCAGGGTGGCCATCTCCTCGTCGCCGGAGTAGCAGTGGAACACCGTGCGCTCCGGGGCGCCGTCGGCCAGCAGCACGTCGATCACCTGGGCGTGCGCGTCCCGGTCGTGGATCTGCAGCGCCAGGCCGAGCTCCTTGGCCAGGGCGACGTGCGCGCGGAACGCCTCGCGCTGCACCGCCTCGCCGCGGGGGCCGGTGCGGAACAGGTCCATCCCCGTCTCCCCGATCGCGCGCACGCGGTCGTGCGACCGCGCCGCCTGCGCCACGCGGGCGAGCGCGTCGTCGAGGGGGACGGCGTGGTGCGGCGCCGGGTCGGGCTCGAGGCCGTCCGGGCCCACCTCCCGCACGCCGGCGTGCAGCACGGCCTCGTTGGGGTGGATCGCCACGGCGGCGAGCACGCCCGGGTGGCCCGCGCCGAGCAGGTCGACGGTCCAGTCGATGCCGGGCAGGTCGCAGCCCACCTGCACGACCCGGTCCACGCCGGCCGCCCCCGCGCGGGCGAGGTGCTCGGCGACGCTGGGCGACGGGACGTCGTCCGGGAGCACGCCCGCGATCGCGTCGAGGTGCGTGTGGTTGTCCGCGACCGGGACGGGCAGGGGCTCCGGGTCCGTCGGGAACCCGCGCTCGCGCTTGCGGGCCACGATCAGGCGTCGTCGGCGAGACGCGGGAAGAGCGCGGCGCCCTTCGTCACGGTGGTCCCCGCGGGCAGGGCCCCGAACGTGGCCGCGCCCGCGACCGGCTGCGCGTCGAGCGCGCCCAGCGCGGGCTCGGCGCCCAGCGCCTCCCACAGCGCCTGGGCAGCCTTCGGCGTCACCGGGTTGAGCAGCACGGCGAGCGAGCGCAGCGCCTCCGCGGCGGTCACGAGGGACGTCGCGAGCCGGCCGCCGTCGACGCCGCGGCCGTCCTCGTCGGTCTCGCCGTCCGCCTTCGCGACCTTCCAGGGCTGCGTCTCGGTGAGGTAGACGTTGGTCGCGTCGACGAGCGTCCAGGCGGCGCCGACGGCGTCGTGGATCGCCAGCCGGTCGATGGCGGCCTCGGCGTCGGCGACGGCCTTCGCGGCGACCGCCTCGAGGTTCGTCTCGAGGTCGGTGGCCGGGCCGGGGGTCGGCAGCGTGCCGCCGAAGTACTTGCCGATCATCGCGGCCGTGCGCGACGCGAGGTTGCCGAACCCGTTGGCGAGCTCGCCGTGGTAGCGCGCGACCATGTCCTCCCAGGAGAACGAGCCGTCGCCGCCGAACGCGATGGTCCGCATGAAGTAGTAGCGGAACGCGTCCGAGCCGAACGTGTCGATGATGTCGGCGGGCGCGATGCCGGTCAGGCGCGACTTGCTCATCTTCTCGCCGCCCACCAGCAGCCAGCCGTGCGCGAAGACGCGCTTCGGCAGCGGCAGCCCGGCCGCCATGAGCATCGCCGGCCAGATGACGGCGTGGAACCGCAGGATGTCCTTGCCGACCAGGTGCACGTCGGCCGGCCACGTCCGCGCGAACTTGTCCCGCGCCGCCTCGTCGTCGGCGCCGTAGCCGACGGCCGTGGCGTAGTTGAGCAGCGCGTCGAACCACACGTACAGCACGTGCTTGTCGTCCCACGGGATCGGGATGCCCCAGTCGAACGTGGACCGCGAGATCGACAGGTCCTGCAGGCCCTGCTTGACGAAGCCGATGACCTCGTTGCGGGCGCTGGCCGGCTGCACGAACTCGGGGTGGTCCTCGTACAGCGCGAGGAGGCGGTCCGCGTACGCGCTCATCCGGAAGAAGTAGTTCTCCTCCGCGAGCATCTCCACCGGCTTGAGGTGGATGGGGCACAGCTTCTGGCCCTCGTGCTCGCCGGTGCCGTCGACCAGGTCGCCCGGGAGCTTGTACTCCTCGCAGCCCACGCAGTACGGGCCCTCGTACGAGCCGGAGTAGATCTCGCCCTTGTCGTACAGGTCCTGCAGGAAGGTCTGTACCGCGGTCTCGTGCCGCTCCTGCGTGGTGCGGATGAAGTCGTCGTTGCGCACGTCGAGCGTCTCCAGCACGGGCTTCCACGCCGACTCGACGAGGCGGTCGGCCCACTCCTGCGGGCTGACGCCGTTCGCCTCGGCGGTGCGCAGCACCTTCTCGCCGTGCTCGTCGGTGCCGGTGAGGAACCAGACGTCCTCCTGGCGCTGGCGGTGCCAGCGGGTGACGACGTCGGCCGCGACCGTCGTGTACGCGTGCCCGATGTGGGGGGCGTCGTTGACGTAGTAGATCGGCGTCGTCAGGTAGAAGGTCGCGGGCTCCGGCATGGTGCCCATCGTAGTTGCGCCCCGGCGGCGACCCGCGTCACGCCTTCGCGCGCAGCCGCTCCAGCTCCTCCTCGACGATCGAGTCGTCGAGCTTGGTGAACACGGGGGCGGGCTTCGCGACCCCGGTGCCCGGCACGACGGGGCGCGACTCCCACGCCGGGAACCCGTCCTCGCCCCGGTAGTCGCCGGTGATCACCGGGTAGGTGCGCGAGTCGTCGTCCAGGTCGGTGACCTCGTCGATGCGCGGCTGGGGCGCGAACGTCCCGGTGCCGCCGAACGTCTCGTGCACCTGCTGCGCCGAGTGCGGCAGGAACGGGCTGAGCAGGGTGTTGCAGTCGCTCACCGCCTGCGTGACCGTGTGCAGCACCGTGGCGAGGCGGTCGGGGTCCGTCTTGAGCTTCCACGGCTCGGTCTCGGACACGTACCGGTTGACGTCGCCGACGACGCGCATGGCCTCGGCGACCGCCGCCCGCTGACGGTTGGACTCGATGAGCCCGCCCACCGTGCCGAACGCCGCGGACGTCGCGGCCAGGACGCCGCGGTCGACGTCGGTCAGCTCGCCCGGCGTCGGGACCTGCCCGAAGTTCTTGTGCACCATGCTCGCGGTGCGGTTGACGAGGTTGCCCCAGCCCGCGACGAGCTCGTCGTTGGTGCGGCGCAGGAAGCTGTCCCACGTGAAGTCGACGTCCTGGCTCTCCGGGCCGGCGGCCGCCACGTAGTAGCGGAACGCGTCGGGCTGGTAGCGCGCGAGCATGTCGCGGACGTAGATGACCACGCCGCGCGAGCTCGAGAACTTCTGGCCCTCCACGTTGAGGAACTCCGAGCTGACCACCTCGGTGGGCAGCTGCAGCGTCCCGTACGGGCCCGGCGCCCCGCCGCGCGTGCCCTTCCCGTCGTAGGCCAGCAGCTCCGCCGGCCAGATCTGGGAGTGGAACGTGATGTTGTCCTTGCCCATGAAGTAGAAGGAGCGCGCGGTCTCCTCGGTCCAGAACGCGCGCCACGCCTCCGGGTCGCCCGTGCGGCGGGCCCACTCGATCGACGCGGACAGGTACCCGATGACGGCGTCGAACCACACGTACAGCCGCTTGGTCGGGTTCTGCTCCCAGCCCTCCAGCGGCACCGGGATGCCCCAGTCGATGTCGCGCGTCATGGCGCGCGGGCGCACGTCGTCGAGCAGGTTGAGGCTGAAGTTCAGCACGTTGGGCCGCCAGCCCGTGCGGGTGCGCAACCAGTCCCCCAGCGCGTCGGCGAGCGCCGGCAGGTCGAGGAAGAAGTGGTTCGACTCGACGAACTTCGGCGTCTCCCCGTTGATGCGGCTGCGCGGGTTGATCAGGTCGATCGGGTCCAGCTGGTTGCCGCAGTTGTCGCACTGGTCGCCGCGCGCGCCGTCGTACCCGCAGATGGGGCAGGTGCCCTCGATGAAGCGGTCGGGCAGCGTGCGGCCGGTGGACGGGGAGATCGCGCCCATCGTGGTCTTCTCGACCATGTAGCCGTTCTTGTGCACCGTGCGGAACATCTCCTGCACGACGGCGTAGTGGTTGCGCGTCGTCGTGCGGGTGAACAGGTCGTAGGACAGGCCGAGCGAGGTGAGGTCCTCGACGATGACGCGGTTGTAGCGGTCCGCGAGCTGCTGGGGGGTGACCCCCTCCTGCTCCGCCTGCACGAGGATCGGCGTCCCGTGCTCGTCGGTGCCGGACACCATCAGCACGTCGTGACCCGCCATGCGCATGTGCCGGCTGAAGACGTCGGAGGGAACGCCGAAGCCGGCGACATGGCCGATGTGCCGCGGGCCGTTGGCGTAGGGCCAGGCCACGGCGGAGAGGATGTGGGTCACGCCCGCGATTCTAGGGTCCGGTCCGCGACGGCGTCCGTGCCGTCCCGCACCGCGAGCCTGGTCCGCGGAACGTCAGCGGAAGGTCACGCGCACCAGGCGGTCGTCGCCGTCGCGCGGGGACCCGCGGCCGTCGGTGTTGTTGGTCAGCACCCACAGCCCGTCCGCGTCGCCGCCGCCGCGGACGACGGGCGCGACGTTGCGGAGCCGGCCCAGCTCGCCGGTGAGCAGCGCCTGGGGTTCCCCGAGCGGGTCTCCCAGCGGCACCCGCCAGAGGCGTTCGCCGCGCAGGCCCGCGAGGTAGACGGCGTCGTCGGTGACGGCCAGGCCGGACGGCGACGCATCCGCCGTGGACCACCAGGCGACGGGGACCACGGTGCCGGCGGTCTCCTGCCCCTCGGTCCCCGGGCCCTCGACGTCGGGCCACCCGTAGTTGCCGCCCGGCTCGATCACGTTGAGCTCGTCCCAGGTGTTCTGCCCGAACTCGCCCGCGACCATCCGGCCCGACGCGTCCCACCCCAGGCCCTGGACGTTGCGGTGGCCGAGTGTCCAGACCGGGGAGCCGGGGTCGGGGTTGCCCGGCGCCGGGTCGCCGTCCGGCGTGACGCGCAGGATCTTGCCGCCCAGCGACCCCGGGTCCTGCGACGCCGCCCCGTCCCCCGCGTCGCCCGTGCCGACGTACAGGAACCCGTCCGGCCCGAACGCCAGACCGCCGCCGTCGTGGTGCCCGGCGCGGGGGATGCCGCCGAGGACGGTCGTGAGCTCGCCGAGCGTCGTCCCGTCCAGCGTGCCGCGCAGCACCGCGTTGTCGTCGGCGCCCGTGCGGTAGACGAAGACGTCGCCCGACGCCGGGTCGCGGGCCACGCCCAGCAGGCCGCCCTCGCCGTCGGGCGTGGTCTGCGCGACGAGGGTCTCCGCGCCCGGCCCGGCGACCTCCGTCGTCGTGCCGGCGTCGGGGTCCACGACCACCAGCCGCGCCTCGTCGCGCAGGCTGATCAGCAGCGTGCCGTCCGGCAGCGTGGCCAGGCCCCAGGGCACCGGGAGCCCGTCGACGACCGTCTCGACCGACACGTCGGGGGCGGGCTGCGGCGACGCCGAGGTCGGCGCAGGGGTGGAGGTCGAGGCCGACGGCGACCCGCCGTCCTCGGCCGGGCTGCACGCGACCGCCGCGAGGAGCAGCCCCACGACGGTGGCGACGCCCGCCGTGCGGCGGCGCAGGTGCCCGGCCATGCCTCCATCCTGCGGCGGCCCGCGTCCGTCCGTCGACCGGCACCGTCGACACCGCGTCCCGACGCTGGCATGATCACCCCAAGAGACGGTCAAGGGAGACTGCCATGTCGATCACGGAACGCCTGCGACTCCTGCTCCGGCGCGGCGAGAAGGTGTCCCCGCTCGAGCGCCCGCGAGACCTCCCGCCGCACTCCCCGGCCCCGTCGCTGGCGCACGAGCTGGGTCGCCCCGTCGCCGGCACGATGGCCGTGCAGCCGCTGTACTGCCCCGACTCCTCCGGCGGCGGGTACTGCTGACTCCCGGGGCCGCGCCCGGGCGAGGTCCGAGCGGTGGCAGGGTGGGTGCCATGACCGAGAGCACCGTCCCCGCGTCCGCGGGCCGCGCCCTGATCGTCGTCGACGTCCAGCCCACGTTCTGCGAGGGCGGCGAGCTCGCCGTCGACGGCGGCAACCGGGTCGCCGCGGACGTCGCGGCCTACGTCGCCGCGCACCGCGACCGGTACGAGATCGTCGTGACCACGCAGGACTGGCACGTCGACCCGGGCGACCACTTCAGCGACCACCCCGACTTCGTCGACTCCTGGCCGCCGCACGGCATCGCCGGCACGCCGAACGCGGAGCTGCACCCGGCCCTCGCCGGCCTGCACCCCGACGTCTCCGTGAAGAAGGGTCAGTACGCCCACGGCTACTCCGGGTTCGAGGGCACCGACGACGCGGGCCGCACGCTGGCGCAGGCCCTGAGCGACGCCCGCGTGGAGGCGGTCGACGTCGTCGGCCTGGTCGAGTCGCACTGCGTGAAGCGCACCGCTCTCGACGCCGTCGGGCTGGGCCTCGTCACGCGGGTGCTCACCGACCTCACCATCCCCGTCAGCCCCGAGCAGGGCGAGCAGGCCCGCGCCGAGCTGGCAGCGGCGGGCGTCGGGCTGGTCCCCTCCACCGCGAGGTAGTTCGACACTCGCCGAGGTAGTGGACTGGACCACTACTTCGGGGAGTGTCGGACTACCGCGAGGCCGTCCGTACTACCTCGCGGCGAGGGCGGCGGCGTAGAGGTCGCGCTTGGGCACGCCGGCGGCGGTCGCGACGTCGGCGACGGCGGCCTTGAGCCGCTCCCCCGCCGCGACGCGTGCCAGCACCTCGGGCACGAGGTCCTCGACGCTGGGCGCGGCGCCGGCCGGGGCCCCGCCGACGACGACGCAGATCTCGCCGCGCAGGCCGTCGCCGTCGGCCGCGCGGGCGTCCACCTCGGCGACGACGTCGGCGAGCGGCCCGCGCAGCACCTCCTCGTAGGTCTTGGTCAGCTCCCGGCACACCGCGACGGGCCGGTCCCCGCCGAACGCGTCCGCCATCGCGCGCAGGGTGTCGGCGATGCGGTGCGGCGCCTCGAAGAAGACCATCGTGCGCGGCTCGGCCGCGAGCGCCCCCAGCCACCGCGACCGCTCCCCCGGCTTGCGCGGGACGAAGCCGTCGAAGGTGAACCGGTCCGTCGGCAGCCCGGACAGCGCGAGAGCGGTCAGCACCGCCGACGGGCCCGGCGCAGCCGTGACGCGCTCGCCGCGCTCGACGGCGCGGGCCACGACGCGGTAGCCCGGGTCGGACACGGCGGGCATGCCCGCGTCGGACACCACGAGCACGGTGCCGCCGTCGGCGACGACGTCGAGCAGCTCGTCGGCGCGCGCCGCCTCGTTGTGCTCGTGGTACGACGTGACCCGCCCCCCGACCGTCACCCCGAGGCGCTGGGCGAGGGCGTGCAGCCGGCGCGTGTCCTCGGCCGCGACGACGTCCGCCTCGGCGAGCAGCCGGCGCAGCCGCGGCGACGCGTCCTCGGCGTTCCCGATCGGCGTCGCGGCCAGCACGACCGCCCCGGCCTCGGCGCGCGGGACGGGACGGGGTGCGTCGGCGGGTGCGACGGAATGCTCGGCGGTCATGGTGACCAGCGTCCCACGCCCCCTACGATGACCCGGGTGACCGCCCCCGACGCCGACGCCACAGCCACCGGCGATCCCGCGCCCGCGGGCACGCCGCCGGACCACGGCCGCCATCGCGCGGCCGACTCCCCGCTCCCCGGCCCCGAGGTCCCCGTCGCCGACGCCCCCGACCCCGGCGCCCGCGGCCACGACGGCGCCGGTGGCCTTCCGCCGGCGTTCCCGGGCGGCCCGGCGGCGGCGTTCCCGCCGGTCCCGGAGGAGGCGCCCGACCCCCGCTCCACGCAGGCGCGCCTGCTGGACCGGCTGCTCGGCGAGCGGCGGGTGCGGCTCGACCTGCGCCGCCGCGACCGGTTCTGGGGCTGGTTCGGCACGATCGTCGTGACGCTGCTCGCCGCCGCGACGCGGCTGTGGAACCTGGGCCAGCCGCACCAGCTCGTGTTCGACGAGACGTACTACGTCAAGGACGCGTTCACGCTGGGCCGGCTGGGCTTCGAGGCGCAGTGGCCCGACGAGCCGAACCCGGCGTTCGAGGCCGGCGACGTGCTCACCTACCTCGACAAGACGGCCTACGTCGTCCACCCCCCGATCGGCAAGTGGATGATCTGGCTCGGCATGGAGGCGGGCGGCGGCGCCACCAGCTCGTTCGCGTGGCGGCTCGCGAGCGCCGTCGTCGGCATCCTCGCCGTGTTCCTCCTGGTCCGGATCGCGCGCCGCCTCTTCGCGTCGTCGGCGATGGGCGTCGCCGCGGGCCTGCTCATGGCGATCGACGGCGAGGCGATCGTGCACTCCCGGACGGCGTTGCTCGACCAGTTCCTCATGCTGTGGGTGCTTGTCGCGTTCGGCTGCCTGGTCATGGACCGGGAGCAGGCCCGGCGGCGGCTCGCCGGCCGCGTCGCGGAGATCCTCGACGCGGGCGGCACCGTGGCGCGCTACGGCCCGCGGCTCGGGTTCCGCTGGTGGCGACTCGCCGCCGGCGTCAGCCTCGGGCTCGCGTGCGGCACCAAGTGGTCCGGGCTGTGGTTCGTCGCCGTCTTCGGCATCCTCACCGTGCTGTGGGACCTGGCGGCGCGCCGCGCGGCCGGCGTCGGCCGCTGGTGGGAGGACTCCCTGGTCGTGGACGCCGTGCCGGCTTTCCTCACGATCGTGCCCACGGCGTTCGTCGTGTACCTCGCGTCGTGGTGGTCGTGGTTCACGCACGCCGGCTCGTACCTGCGGCAGTGGGCCGCGGAGCATCCCGGCGAGGGAGTCACCTGGCTGCCCGACCCGCTGCGCAGCCTGCTCGAGTACCACCGGCAGATGTGGGACTTCCACACGGGCCTCTCCTCCGACCACCCGTACGCGTCGCACCCGCTGGGCTGGATCGTGCAGTGGCGCCCCACGTCGTTCTTCTGGGAGAAGCAGCAGCCCGGCGAGGGCACCTGCCCGTCCGACGCCGTGGATGCGTGCGCCCGCGCCGTCACGTCGCTCGGCAACCCGCTCCTGTGGCTGCTGGCGGCGCTCGCGATCGTCGCGACGATCTGGCTGGGGATCCGCTTCCGCGACTGGCGCGCCGTCGCCGTGCTCAGCGGTACGGCCGCCGGCTGGCTGCCGTGGTTCGCGTACGCGCCGCCGTTCAGCGACCGCACGATCTTCACCTTCTACACGATCGCGTTCACGCCGTGGGTGGTGCTGACCCTGGTCTACCCGATGGTGGTGGCCCTCGAACGCACCGAGGGGCGTCGCCGCGAGCGCGGCCTCGTCGTCGCGGGCATCCTCGCCGTCCTGCTCGTGATCCTCGCGGTGTCGGCGATCTTCTACCCGCTGTGGACCGGCATGCAGGTGCCGTACCCCTACTGGCAGAACGTCATGCGCCTGGAGTCCTGGATCTAGCCCCCGAGACGTTGTGAGCGGGCGTTTGGCCCTGTTTCGTCGACGAAACAGGGGAAGACGGCGGTCCTGTT